>JBEKQR010000274.1:0-6345 GCA_049519515.1 Candidatus Korobacteraceae bacterium | reverse complement strand
CCTTCCACGGATAGAGCACCTGATCTCCGGGAATGTCGGTCTCGCGCAACGCCTTGATAACCGCATCGGCCGCCGTGCTCTTCGCCCGGTTGAAGGCGTCGGCGAAGACGAACGGAGCGGTGAAGCTGCGGGCGGCGTTCTCGCTCATGTCGATCCCGAACTTCTTCTTGAAGAGATCGTTGACCTGTCCCACCAGCGGCTTCTTCTTGGCCAGGTCCAGGGCAAAGGTTGAGCGGATGATGAAGTTGTTCCCGTCTTCCTTCACCGCCGGCAGGTATCCAGGCTCGATGTAGCCGGCCATCGTCACAAAGCCTTTGGGACTGAAGCCCCTCTCTTTGAAGGTCTTGGTGAACAGGATAGCATCGGTGATGTATGAGGCGTGCATGAGGACATCCGGCTTGGCCTTGATCAGCCGCCCTACCTCGCTGCTGACGTCGGTGGCGTTGGCCGTGTAGGAGATGTTCTCCACTACCTTGTACCCGAACTCCTTGGCGTACTTCTCCTCTTCCTTGCCGACGTTGGCGCCGAACTCGGTGTTCTCGTACAACAGAGCCACCGTCTGCACCTTCTGCTTCTTGGCTTTCTCCAGGTCCTTCAGAAACTGGAACTGATCGTGGGCGAAAAGCCCGTCGTGGGGGCTGACCCGGAAGAAGTACTTGAGTCCCCGTTCGGTCAGCGTCGGAGAAGAAGAATCCGAGCATACGAACGGGATCTGCAGCCGTTCGGTGGCCTGGCTGGCGGTCTTGGTCACGGCGCTCTGATAGGCGCCGAGTACGCCGACCACCTTGTCCTGCGTCACCAGCCGTTCGGATTCCGCCTGGCCGTTTTTCGGCTCGCCCTTGGTGTCGGCCCACACCATCTCGATCTTCTTTCCGCCGAGATTCGGGATCCCCTCGGTCTTGGCCAGGGGGAGATTGAGGTCATACTTGCCGTTGATGATTTCCACGGCCAGTTCGACGCCCCGCCTGCAATCGAGGCCGGTTGAGGCCAGGTTCCCCGTCAGGGGGTATACTCCGCCGATCTTAATAGTCTGTGGCCCGCTGGGCCCGGCCTGCTGCTGGCACGAGATGAGCCAGGGAGATAACGCCAGGGCGCCGCTGCCAATCACGAATTCCCGTCGTGTCACTTTCCTCATCTAAAATCCTCCTCCTCTTGCGGTCCCATCGACCGCACTGCCATCTTCAGAAACGCAGAGATTATCGCGGTAATTTCATCAGTAGCTCTCAAAAGTTGTCAAGCCTAATATTCGGAACGATCTTTCTATCCGAGCGCGACTGCAATGACACACCGTGACGTGAAGCAGCCACGGCAGTGACACACCTCCCTCGGCGGCCAATCGCTGCCGCCGCTGGAGGCCTTCTGGGGTCCCCGGCAGACGCCGCGGTTGCGTCTGTTGGGGCGAATCTGCAGCCTGCGCTGCCGCAGGTGTCGTTCCCTTCCTCCCGGAGCGCTTGAGCCCCCGAGACGAGCACTACTTATTAATAAGCGCCGCGCCTACTTTACAGGCCACCTCGTCCTGTGATCCCGTACCGCCCGAACAACCGATCGCGCCGATGAGCTTGCCATCCACGACGAGCGGAATACCGCCGCGCGAGCCAATGAATCCGTCGAGCGTGACCATATAGACCATCCCGCTCTGGATACCGCTCTCGACGATCTTAGTTTCGCGTCGGGTCATCGCCGCCGCGCGCGCCTTGTGCTGCGAAATTGCGATCGAGGCAAGCTGCGCGCCATCCATACGCGCGAAGGCGACGAGGTTGGCGCCGGAGTCGACGACGGTTACGTTCAGTTTCCAATTCCGCTTCGCGGCTTCGGCTACGGCGGCATTGATAGCTGCCTGGGCGCGTTCGAGTGATATCGGGGCGCCATAAGGCACATCGAACGGCATCTTTTCCGGCACTACATCCAGAGGATTTGGCGCCTGCGCGCAAAGTGGACTGGCGACGAACAAGGCAGTGAGAAGCACAGCAACGGCGAGGACTCGTAGCGACGACATCGCGGTTCTCCTTTTTCTATTTATTGGGATTTTAAGGCCCGGTCATCTACTTAGAATGCTTCTCGGCGAGCCGTTTTTTCTTGCCGAGCTAATGCGCGATCATTGTACTCGCCGCAGGCGTCCATGGCTATGAATCAATAGCGTCAGCTCAAGCCTTGCACCGGCAGCCAGAATCGGCATTTTCACCGGGATTCAATGAGGCTTGAAGTCCGGTTGGGGAGCGGGTACTCTACCCAAAGTTAAGCTTTAATCAAATAGTTACCTCCGTTCCAACAGTGAAGCGTGTTGCAGTGTGAGCAGTTGCCGGCCACGCGCCATGGGGATTGCTGGTAAGGATGAAGCCCGGTCTTCATCGCTTTCCTTCGTGATTGCCGCTGGCCTGCGGCAGGGCATCCGCCCGTACCGCGGCGGCTGGAAAGGGCGGTAAGGAAATGAGTGACGGGGAAAGTTACTTCAATCCGGCCCATCTGACGGCGTTCACCGCCGAGCTGTTCCGCAAGGCCGGCCTGCCGCAAGCCGATGCCGCCATTGTGGCCGAGGGCCTGGTCAAGGCGGACCTGCGCGGCGTCGGCTCGCACGGGGTCTCTCGCGTTCCGATGTATCTGGAGCGTCTGCGGCGGGGTGTGGTCAACCCCAAGCCGCGGATCACGGTCACGCGCGTGGCCGGGGCGGCCGCGCTGCTCGACGGCGATGACGGCATGGGCTTCATTGCCGGGCGCCGTGCCATGCAGGAGGCGATCCGGTTGGCTTCCGAGTCCGGCATCGGCATGGTGGGCGTGCGGCGCAGCACACACTACGGCATGGCCGCGCTGTACGTGCTGCAGGCGATCGAGGCCGGCTACATCGCGCTGGCCGTGACCAATTCTTCGCCGGCGATCCCCGTCTGGGGCGGGCGCACCACCTTTCTCGGCGCCGCGCCACTGGCCGCCGGCCTGCCTGGGGGCAAGACGCAGCCGTATGTGCTCGACATGGCCATGACGGTGATCGCGCGCGGCAAGATCCGTCTGGCGGCCACCCATGGCAAGCCAATTCCGGAAGGATTGGCGCTGGACAAGGAAGGCCGGCCGACGACCGACGCCAGAAAGGCCTTCGAGGGCGTCTGCCTGCCCTTCGGCGGCGTCAAGGGCGCTGCCCTCTCCATGCTTATGGACCTGCTGGCCGGACTCTACACGGGCGCAAACTACGGCGGCGAGGTCAAAAGCCTGTACTTCGATCACAGCGCTCCGCAGAATGTCGGGCACCTGTTCATCGCCATGAAGCCGGACCTGTTCATCTCACGCCAGGAGTTCGACGAGCGGGCCGATACCTTTGTCGAGCGGGTGAAGAATCTTCCGCGCGCCGCCGGATTCAGTGAGATCATGATACCCGGCGAACCCGAGGAGAAGGCTGAGCAGACGCGCCAGCGCACCGGCGTTCCGCTGACGGACAAGGTGAGTTCCGAACTGCGGGCCGAGGCGGAGCGCGCCGGCGTTGCCTTCCCGGCGGCATCGGCGGCGCCGCTCGCCCTGAATTGCTGAGCCAAGGCAAGGAGTACTGGGTCGATTTGGTTTTCCACAAGACGTGTGCCCCACGTCCCGTCCTGTTATTGGGTTGGCGTGGAAGAGGTTCCATACCGCGGGGAGGATGTAGATGAGCGGAGTAGGTCAACAGTCCATTGCCGAAGCAGACCAGGCACTCAAAGAACGGGCGTTTCGCAAGGTCATCGTCCGCTACCTGCCGATAATGACCCTGGCGTACATTGTCGCTTTCATCGACCCAAAGACGGCACACTTAGTTTTTGTACTGCTCTAGCGAGATGCGAAGTGCGTTCGGGTTTTCCTTGCGCGATTCCGCTGCTGGTTTTATGTTCTTATGTTCCCTTCGATTGTCTGCCCCAACAGACGCAAAGAAGGCGTCTGTCGGGAGCCCCATGGAGGTAGGTTGTGCAGACCGTAAAATTTCCCTTCGGCGAAAAATTTCTTGAACTCCGCCTGGAGCAGCCGGCGGAGGTGCTTCTGCCCGAGCTGGTGCCTGCCGTCCCCGATGCGCTGGCGGCCATTCGCCAGGCAATGGCGCAGCCAATCGGCTCGGAGCCGCTGGCCACCCTCGCCCGCGGCAAGCGCACGGCGGTCATCGTGGTCAACGACATTACCCGTCCGGCGCCCAGCGAGAGCATGCTGACGGTGATCATGGAGGAGTTGACCGCCGCCGGACTCGATCCGGCAAACGTCGCCGTGATCATCGCCGTCGGCAATCACGAGATGCCGACCGAGCAGGAGATTCAGGAAATCACCGGCCGCTGGCGCAACCGGCTCAAGATCGTCTCGCACGACTGCTACGATGAGAGCCTTCTGACCTACGCCGGCGAGACCGCGCGCCATCTGCCGGTCTACATCAACAGCTACTTCGCCAAGGCCGACCTCAGAATTACCACCGGACTGATCACTCCGCACCAGTCCGCCGGCTTCAGCGGCGGCAGAAAGTCGATCATTCCGGGCATCACCGGCATCAAGACGATCTCGACCCATCACTCCTTCCCCATCCGCCCGGAAGGGCCGGTGATGGGGATCAGGGGAAACACCTTTCACCAGGAGGCGGTTGCCGCCGCCCGCCTGGTGGGCGTGGATTTCATCGTCAACGTCATCAAGAACTATCGCGGCCAGGTGGTTGAGGTGGTGGCCGGCGATCTGGAAGCGGCGCACGACCGCGGCGTCGATATCTGCGAAAAGGGCTGGGTGCGCAAGTTCGACAGCGGCTACGACGTGATCTTCGTCAGCCCCGGAGGCTATCCCAAGGACATCGACCTGCACCAGGCGCAGAAAGCGATCTCCGTGGCCGAGCAGGTGGTGAACCCCGGCGGCGCCATCGTCCTGATTGCCGAATGCCGCAAGGGCATCGGCAAGTTCGGCGCGACGCTCAAGAAGGCGGACTCGGTCGATACCGTCATTCGCAACTTCTACAAGGAGGGGTTCAGCGGCGAAGGCCATTCCTCGAAGGCTTACATGTACGCCCGCGCCTGCAAGAAGTGCCGCCTGCTGGTCGTCTCCTCGATCGACCCGGCGGAGCTGTCGGACATGTTCATGACCGGCTTCCGCTCGTTACCGGAGGCGGCGGAGGCGGCCCTGAGTAACTATTCCACCCCAACAGCCGCAAAACCGGCATCTGTTGGGGACCCCGGCCGGCAGCCGAAAGTGCTGTGCATTCCTTATACCGGCGAGTGCATTCCCGTGCTGGCCGGCAACCTGGTTACCGCCTGAGCAGGCAGGAGACGCGAAATGAAAATTCCACTTGGTGACTACCAGATCGACATCCTGGTTTCGGGCTTTCCCGGGCGTTCGCTCTACCACGGCAGCCTGGGATGGGCCACCATCGCGCTGATCCGCGGGCGCGGCCGGGTGATCGTGCTCGACGGCGGGTCAATCGGCATGCGCAAGCTGCTGATCGCCGGGCTGGCCGAGCGCAGCGTCAAGCCCGCCGATGTCACCGACATGTTGCTCTCGCACGCGCATCACGACCACACCATCAACTGGCCGCTGTTTCGCCAGGCGCGCATCGCCATCGGCCGGCGCGAGATGGATTACGCGCTGCAGCTTCCCTGGGGCGAGAGTACGGTTCCTGAGTTCTACGTCCAGGAATTGAAAAAGTGGCCCAGCCTTCACCTGGTGGACGACGGCGAAGAGGTGCTGCCAGGCATCCACGCTCACCTGGCTCCGGGACATACGCCCGGAAGCCTCATCTTCGCCGTGCACGGCAAAGAGTACGACGTGATCTTCAGCGCCGACTCCGCCAAGAACCGCGCCGAGCTGCTCTCGCGCAAGACGGATATGACCTACGACGCCGGCGTCAGCGCCGCTTCGATCGAGAAAATCCGCGAACTCTGGAGCGCCCGCCCGGGCAGCATTGTCGTCCCCGGCCACGACCTTCCCATGGTCTTCGACGGCGGCAAGGGCCGCTACCTCATCGGACGGGAGGCGGCGATCAAGGCATGGTACGGCAACGATCTGGAGACGATCACGCGCTTCGACCTGACAGAGAAGTGAACCTAAGCCGCAACCGGTTATGCGCCCGGTCTGTACCCCACCAACCATCGATTTACCCTACCCCCTCCCGTTTTGCTTAAATTCTTCAGCGCCTTGAAGTTGCCGAAGTCGTGCCGGCAAATTATTTGCATTCAGGAGCTTGCGGGCAAATTCTTGATCGCAAGGCACTTGCAAGCAGCGGCCGGGAATTTCCGCGCACCGCAGAAATGCCGATAACGGCGTATAAGCGCGCTATCCCCATACTTCCAGTCTGACAGATTCAGAAGGAAATTGTGACATGCGATTTGCTTTGTAGAATCAATGACATGACCCTCGCAGGGGCTTGACAAG
>JBEKQR010000273.1:0-6392 GCA_049519515.1 Candidatus Korobacteraceae bacterium | reverse complement strand
GCGGCGTGCGCGGCCAGCTCTTCAAATTCCAGATCAGGGTTACGCACCTCGCCGGTGGTGGCGGCGAAGAGCACGTCGCCATCCTTTTCGGTATGAAAAGGCTGAATGGCTCGCGCCATCGAGGTGTGCGTCTGCAGGGCCATCCTGCTCAATTGCGGATGAGTAAGCTGCTGGTTGGTGACCAGCATCGTGAGGGTGGTATTGCCTCCGCCGGGCGATGGCGGAGTGGATTCAGGATACACGCGCGCGAGTTTCTTGCGCGCTGCCGAACCGTCCGCCAGGTCCTGGGCCAGGGTGCTCCGCAAGCCGGATTCAGGATCGAAGTTGCCGCGCACCACCCGCCCCGCGCGGTCGACGATCACGCCTACGGAATTTACGACAGTGAAGACGGCAACCTTGGTCGCGCCCGCCTGCCGGAAGGCGCCGCCCTGCCCGGCGCTCTCCATGAATGCCGGGCCGAAGAACTTGCCGACGTTGACCATGCGCCCGGCGCCGCGCTCGCCAACAGGGAAGTGTCCCGCGCGCGCGCCCTGGATGGCGGCGCGGCCGAGCGGTTTGTCCGGGTGAATGGCATTGTCGCGCCCGCGAAAATCAAAGACCACGGCCCCGGTGACGGTCGGGATCATCTCCCAGGCCACGGCCCCGCCAGTCGCTGTAGTAGCACCTGCTGGGGTAAGCGTGGCGCGTCCGCGGATGGCCAACAGCTCGGCCATGATTCCGGAGGCGGCTTCCAGCCCGTAGCTGGAGCCCCCGGTGAAGAAGACGGCGCGAACCGTGGGCTGGTCGTAGCCGAGCCGCAGACGGTCGGTGTTAATGGTGGCCGCCGCTCCTCCACGCACGTCAACCGCCGCCATGACACCCTGCGGGAAGTAGAACACGGTGAGACCGGTGGGACCCTCTTCATACTCCGCCACTCCGATCAGCAGCCCGGAGAAGTCGAACTCGATCTGTGGGCCGTCGGTGCGGACGCAAGGAACTGGTGTCGGCATGGAAACAGGATAACGCGCCGCCGTCCAGACAGAAAATTCCCCAGGTTAGCGCCTACCGGGGTCCCCGGCAAACGCCGATGTTGCGTTTGCTGGGGTGGTAATTGCGCGGCGCGGAACCTGGGGCACCCATTCACATTGATCTACCACCGGAAAGCACCGCCTACGGTCGTTTCTCGATGCTATTTTCCCGCCCAACAAGCCTGGCGTTTGCCGAGGAAGGCGGAGATTCCCTCCTGCGCGTCCGCCGCCAAGGCGTTCATGCTCATGACCTCCTTGGCGTAGGCATACGCTTTTGGCTGGTCGAGGTCGATCTGGGTGTAATAGGCCTGCTTGCCGAGCGAGATGACCAGCGAACTTGCACCGGCTATTTTGCGCGCCAGTTCCAAGGTCGCGGAGCGCAACTGCTCCGCCGGCACCACGCGATTCACCAGCCCCCACTCGGCTGCCGTGGTGGCCGGGACCATGTCTCCGGTCATCAGCATTTCCAGCGCGTGCTTGCGGCCGATGGCGCGCGTAAGGGCCACCATCGGCGTGGTGCAGAACAGTCCAATCTTTACTCCCGGGGTGGCGAACGCCGCCTCTTCCGCGGCAATTGCCAGATCGCAGGTGGCAACCAGTTGACAGCCGGCGGCGGTGGCAATTCCCTGGACCTCGGCAATCACCGGCTGCGGAATCGACTGCACCTTCTCCATCAGCTCGGTGCAGACGTCGAAGGTGCGGCGGTAATCGTTGATGTCCTTGCCGAGCATTTCGCCCAGGTCGTGGCCGGCGCAGAAGACCTTTCCGGCGGCGGCCAGGATAACGGCGCGCACTTCGGCACTGCGGCCGATCTGGTGCAGGCAGTCGATCAACTCCAGCATCAGCTCCAGCGAAAGAGCATTGCGCCGGTTAGGACGGTTCAGAGTGACAATGCCGATGCCGTCCTGGCGCTCGTAAATCAGGTTCTCTTGTTGCATAAGCTCACCCCGGAAAGCAAAGTTTCAACCGTCCAGTTTCAAGTTTTGCCGCGCGGAACCCGTGACTCGCGACTGCTTCCACATATTCTAAAGGTTCGGTGTGCAGGCATGTGACGCGCCAGGGGCGCCGCAATTCTCGAAGGTGCAGCTAACAGTGGAGCCAGGGAAATCCGGCAGCGGAACTGGTATACTCATCCGGCTTGCCAATCGACATGTTATTGAAGCAGCTTTTGCAGAAGTGAATAACAGGATCACAGGAGGTCCAGTATGGCGGAGATTGCTTACGTTTCCGAGGTTGATCTGGAACGCCTTGCCGGTCCGCTGCGGGTGGCGCACCTTCCGGGCGAGCCCAGGCCGGTCTATTTCAGCACCCACGGGCCGGTAGCGAAGCACTATGGAGTGAACCCGGAGAACCTCAAGGAAACACACGCGACGACGCTGGATTACATCGTCGCGGCCACCGCGGGTTGACTGCTCGGCACCTTTGCCGGCGCGCTGGCAGCGCGCAACATCGAGGTCGACAACGGAAAGGTCAAGGCCCACGCGCGGGGAGAGATCGAAAACGAGGGCGGAACCCTCATCATCAAGCGTATTCACGTCTTATTGAAGCTGGCCGCCCCCGAGTCGGTGAAGGAGACGGTCGAGCGGGTGCACGAAGTCTTCGCCAAGAAGTGCCCAATCTACCGCTCGCTTATCCCGGCCATCCAGATTACAACCAACTACGAGCTGACGGGGTGGTATCCGCCGTTCCATACGTAGGCCGGCCAACGAATTAGTTGTTAGAATAGCTGTATCGTATAACGACACGTTGGCTCCCCGCCCTCGCGCCGCGTAATGGCGCCAGGGTGGGTATCAAACAATCCACGAATCGCATTGTTACTTCGGCGGAACGTAGAAAGTCCCTTCCACCTCCAGGATGTCGTCCTCGTTAAGGCGGTGGACCTCAATGATGGTTCGCGGCGGATAGGGGTTCTTGCCCCAGAGTTCCTCTTGCACCTTGTTGGCTATAGGCCGGTAACGATACATATCCGTGGTATAGACGACCACGCGCAAACACTGCGACAAGGAACCGCCGGCGCTTTCGACAATGTGCTTCATGTTCAAAAATGCCTGGCGAATCCGCGCTTCGGCACCATCGACAAGCTTGCTGGTCTTGGGATCGATGCCGCGCATGCCCGCCACGTAAAGAACGTGGTTGTGCTGATCGAGCGTCGCCAAACCCCATGGCCCCGTTGGAGTGATGGAATTGGGAGGCGAGAGAGGCAGCGCGCCATCCTTGTTCTGCGCGAACGCAGAGGCGGCAAGTAGAAGACAACAGGCGGTCATAACCAGCATTTTGCAACTACTCCTTCTCTTGTCCATGATCTTTCCTCGCAATGGTTTTCTCCTGGCTGGGGACTAGCCGGAGTCGCTCGCATCTTAGCTTTTTGCGCGGTGATGGCGCAAATGCAGAGCGTTCGCCGATTAATGATGGCGAAAGGAGCCCGGTTGTTGCTTTGCTGTTTGCTGCCCGGGCTTGGCCAAACCAGCTCAGGCAGTTTTCTGCAGATGGACCTGGCGGCTGTAGATTTCTTCCACGCGCTGGAGGGTATCGATCTCCGCGGCCTGCTTGTCAGGGCGCAGGCGGACGATGCGCGGGAAGCGCAGGGCGAATCCGCTCTCGTGCCGGTCGGAGCGCATCACCGCATTGAAGGCCACTTCCAGCACAACCGAGGGCTCCACTTCGCGCGCGGGCCCGTGATCGCGCAGCGTGTGCTTGCGGAACCACTGCGACAAACACGCAATCTCGGCGTCCGTCAATCCCGAGTAGGCCTTGCCGACATTCAGCAGGCGCCCGCCATCGCGCACGGCGAAGGTATAGTCGCTGAGCACGCCGGCGCGTTTGCAGTGTCCGAACTCGGCGGCGGTCACCACCACGTCGAGCGTGGCCAGCTCCCGCTTCAGCTTGAGCCACGATTGCCCGCGCCGCCCGGGAGTACAGGGCGAAGCGGCGTCTTTGATCATCAGGCCTTCGTTGCCGCGCGCCTGGGCGGCGGTAAAAAGCTCGTCCAGATGCAGGGCCGAAGTGGCGCGTACCGAGGGCGCGCGCAGCACCCGGGCCGTTCGCGGCAGATCGCTTTCGGCGTCGAAGCTCAGCATTCCTTGGGCGCCGGAAGATTCCGGGTCGAGCGGATGGCGCAAGCGCGCGAAGAGCGCATTGAGGATGGCGGCGCGTTCGCGCAGAGGCCGCTCCAGCAGCAACTCGTGGCCGGCATAGAGCACGTCAAAAGCGACGTAAACAACCGGGACCTGCCGAATCATGGCCTCGGTCACGCGCTTGCGGCCAAGCCGCTTCTGCAGCTCGGAGAAGGCGCGGGCGCTGCCGCCGTTGCGGTTGAAATCCCAGCCCAGAATTTCGCCGTCCAGGATCACGTCTTCGGGAAAGGCGGCAAGCGAGGGCACAAGCTCCGGAAAGGCGTTGGTCACGTTGTCGAGCGTGCGCGAGAAGAGGCGAACGGAGCCGCCGGCGCAATGCGCCTGGGCGCGGATTCCGTCGTACTTGTCCTCGACTACCATCTCCGGAAACTGGGTGAAGGCTTCCTCCGTGCTGGCCGCCGGACAGGCCAGCATGAAGCCGATGGGATGAAACAAACGCATCCGGGCTTCACCGGCCCGGCCCTGGGAGGTGAGGCGAACGGTTTCCGCCAGGTCGCCCAGGAGCATGTTGGCGCGCTTGACCACCTCGACCGGGGCCTGCCATGCCTTGGCGATTGCCTCTTCGACCAGCGACTCCTTGAAGCCGATGCGCAGCTCGCCGGTCATGATCTTGACAAGATACTTGGCCTCGAGCGGCGTGGCGCGGGCCAGCAGCTCGCGCACCAAATTGTGCTTGGCGGCGGGGCCGCGAGCTTCGGCAATGCGGCGGAAATACTCTGCAACTTCGGCCAGCGTGACAGGCGCCGGGAGGGGCTTCCGGGAAGCAAGCACCTCGCAGGCGGCCGAACCGAGGTCTCCGTATTTGCGGAAGGCAAGCGCCAGCTTGGCGTCACTAGCGGTTGCCACTTCGACAATGGCTCGCCAAAGCAGCGCTCTTCCGACCTGGAGCGTGCGCTCGTCATGGGCTGGGAAGACTCGCCCGGAAAGATAAATAGCCGAAAGCTCGGCATTGAGCAGCGGGCAAGCGCGAAGGTAGGCGGCTACGGCTTCCACCTTTTCGTTCTTGCCCGCCATGTTGGCGACAGCTTCGCAGGTTTCGGCAAGCAGTTGCATTCTGATGGACAAGCTCAGATTAGTTTGATGCATCAGCAGCCGCTTAGGGATAGGGGCCTAGGGTTAGGGGCTAAAGCAAATTAGGATTCGAAAACCCAGGAGCCGTTGGAAAGAAACGATAACTGCCAGCTGTTCTGCTCCTGATCCTGATCTTGACCCCTGAGTTTGACAGCTTCGCAGGCCGCTAGATACCCTGGAGTTCATCCCCGTTGGAGAGTCGAACCCTGAGTTATAGCATCCAATCGCCTATGTCCTGGTTGCGCCGCACGCTTCGTTTTCACGCCTCCCTTCAACTCATGTTGGCGCTGGAGAGCGCGGAAGAGACCCTGGTGGGCGGGCAAGCCGTACTGGAGGGCGTGATGATGCGCGCTCCGCATGCCTGGGGGATCGCGGTGCGCAGGGCTTCCGGCGAACTGGCGACGCACTCGGAGCCGATGGAACGGCCCTCGGAGAAGAGTCCATGGAAGGGCTGGCCGCTCGTTCGCGGGGTGATGACCCTGGGGCAGGCGCTGATGCTGGGATTCAAGGCGCTGCGCTACTCGGCTAACGTGGCCCTGGAAGAGGTTCAGGCCGATGAGGCCAAGAATTCCGCCGCCGCTAAAGAAGCCAATAAGGATGCGCCCAAGGAGAAGAAGGTCGAAATCAGCGGCTGGGTGGCGGCCCTGAACATCACGCTCTCGCTCGGGTTCTTCATCTTCATGTATAAGTTCGTGCCCTACCTGGCGACCAAGGAGCTGCGCCGCCTGGACCCGCAACTCGGGAACCAGGTGTTCTTCGCCGTGGTTGAGGGCTTGATCCGGCTGGCGCTGTTTCTGGGATTTATCTGGCTGACAGCGCAGTGGGGCGAAATTCGCCGCGTCTATCAATACCACGGCGCCGAGCACAAGACGGTGTTCGCCTTCGAAGCCGGCGACCGGCTGGAGGCGGCCACCGTCCAGCGTTGGTCGACCTTCCATCCACGCTGCGGCACCAGCTTTCTGATGACGGTCATGTTGATCGCCATAGCCATGTATGCGCTGGTTCCGGTCCGCGGCTTCTGTGCGGGATTCGGCATGCGCCTGCTGCTGCTGCCGTTGATTGCCGGCGTTTCCTACGAGGTAATTCGCTTTGCCGCCAAGCGGCGTTCCTCGCTGTTTGCCATCATGACCCGTCCCGGGCTGTGGCTGCAGCGGATCACCACCCGCCAGCCGGATGACAG
>JBEKQR010000272.1:0-6411 GCA_049519515.1 Candidatus Korobacteraceae bacterium | reverse complement strand
TAGGGGCGCTCGCCTGCGGGCGATTCATGGCGCGCTGGCACTGAACCAGGATGGAGAGCGCCTCGAACGGTTGCTCGATTTCCGCGAAGGTGGGCACGCCGCGCGGCTCCAGATACGCACTGCATTCTTCCACGCACTCCTTGGCGCCGCTGAAGCTGAGCAGCACCGGTTTCCGCGGATAGCGCTTCACCAGCTCCAGCACGAAGTCGTATGATTTTGGAACCCCGCTCTCCCGCGCCAGCATCAGCACGGAGACAACCGCGTCAATGTTGGCATCCTTGAGCACCGCCTCCATTCCTTGGCCATAAGCAAACTCGACCCCGCGCACCGACGCTGAGCCCCAGATGTCCACCGGATTGCGCATGGGAAGGTAGGCGGGACTGATCTCGCGCAGCCGCTCGACAGTCTCCGGACTGACCGCAGGCACCGTCAAGCCCTGGGCGGCGCAAAAATCGGTGAGCGAAACCAGCATGGCTCCGGATGGCGCCAGAAAACTGACGCGGTTGCCTTGCGGAAGCGGCAGCATGGAAAGAGCCTTGGCCGCCAGCACCAGATGGGTGTACTTAAATACGCGCACGATGCCGGCCTGGCGCAACATGCCGTCCACCAGCCGGTCTTGCGACGCCATGGCGGCCGTGTGCGCCACCGCGGCCTGTTTGCCGGCTTCCGAGGTCGCGCCCTTGAGCATCACTACCGGCTTGCGTCGAGTGACGGCGCTGGCAATTTCCAGGAAGCGCCGTGGCCGCTTGAAGCTCTCCAGGTACATAACGATGGCTTTGGTTTCGGGATCGTCCGCCAGGTACTCCAGCGCATCGCTCTCGTCGATGTCTATTTTGTTGCCGATGCCGAGCACGCGGCACACGCCGAAGTGTTCGTGCGTCAGGATGTGCTTCATGGTGTGAGTAGCGAAATTCCCTGTCTGAGCGATCACCGAAACCGATCCGCGACGAATCTTGCCCAGGGGAAAAAACGCCGAGGTGAAGCAGTGGGGCGTGGAGGTGTGTCCGGAGGTGTTCGGCCCGAGCACGCGGATTCCGGTCTCGCGGATGATGTCGGTAAGCTCCTGCTGGATGCGGGCGCCGGACTCGTCCAGCTCGGCGAAGCCGCCGGCCAGCAGCACCACGCTGCGAATGCCCCTGGCCGCCAGCTCGCGTACCGCTGCCACAGTGCCCTCGGCGGGGAGAATGACGATGCCCAGATCAACGGCTTCCGGCAACGCAGCGACAGTGGGGTAGACGCGAAGGCCGAGAATTTCCGTGGCCTTGGGATTCACCGGATAGATCTTCCCGCGATACTCGTTCGCCAGAAGGTTGCTCAGCAATACGTGACCGGCCTTGCCTGGCGATGCCGAGGCGCCAACGATGGCTACGCTCCGCGGCTCAAGAAACGGAACCAGCGCATGCTTTTCCGCGCTTTTCATGACGAAGACCTCCAGGCATCTTTGCGGCGATGAACCGCTACCTCAGCTAAAGCTATGGCGAAACCAAAGTTACTGTAACCCGGATCTTTGAAGGGGCCCGGCTTCAGCCGGGCCGCATGAGACTGTTACGAAATCCGGCTTTAGCCGCTGAGGGCGATACCTCAGGGCCTAAAGGCCGCTCTATTCGGCATCTATTCGGCGCGGCTGAAGCCGCGCCCCTTCAAAGACGGCATACATTTATTCTGGTTTTACTCTAGAGCTCACCAAAAATCGGAAGTTTGTGGAGCACGGTTTTTATCAGGGCCCGGTTGAAGTCGTGCCCTGATACAAAGAATTTATGAGACAACTGGTCGTTGTAATGTCACCAGCGCATCCACCACGACCGGTGTGCCATCGCTTCGGATTTTCACCGGATTGATGTCGATCGCCTGCACGGCGTCATGCCACATGCCGATGTTTCCCAACGCGACCAGA
The DNA here is from genome assembly GCA_049519515.1 of Candidatus Korobacteraceae bacterium. Taxonomy (GTDB): domain Bacteria; phylum Acidobacteriota; class Terriglobia; order Terriglobales; family Acidobacteriaceae; genus CAWBRT01. Next base: position 4,517 of record JBEKQR010000272.1, on the reverse strand, counting down.
ATCCCGGCCAGCGCTTTCCGGTCCACCGGCGATTGTCCGCGAAATGGGCCGAGAATTTTTGTGCTGCGGATCTCGGCCATCATCTCGCCCGCTTCAGCAACGGTGACGGGTGCAACCCGGAAAACCGCATCGTCGAGCGCCTCGGTAAAGATGCCGCCCAGGCCGAACATGACACAAGGCCCAAGCTGCTTGTCGCGGACCAGGCCGCAGACCAATTCCCGGTCTCCCTTTACCATCTCCTCGACCAGCAGGCCTTCGCAGCCCGGGATGCGCAAGAGCCGCTGCGCCTCGGCGCGGACCTCCTGCTCGCTCTTGAGATTGAGCGCCACTCCTCCTACCTCGGTCTTGTGCGGGAGATTGGCTCCGGATACCTTCAAGACAACCGGAAAGCCGATAGTTGCGGCCGCGGCCGCCGCCGACTCGGCGCCATCGGCCAGGGCTTCCCGGCAGACAGATATGCCAAAACCGGAGAGAAATCGCTTGGCTTCATGCTCGCTCAGATTCGACTGGCCGCTTTGCAAGGCGTCTTCAATGACAGTCACGAGCGACCTCCGCTACTCCTATTTTTGATTTTCGATTTAAGATTTTAGATTGAACAGTATGAGCATGCTGCGGCTCTTCAATCTGAAGCCGCCGCCTTCCAATCTGAAATCAAAAATCTGAAATCTTAAATGCCTTATTTGGCTGCTGCCGCTGCTGCCCAACCGGTTTGATTCTTGCCTTTCAGGCCGAGGATCGCGCGCGCATCATCAGGGCTGGCGATTTCCAGGCTGAGCTGGTTGGCCATCGTGACCACTCTCGCCACCTGCTCGGCGCTGCTCTTGGCTAGTTGGCCGGGGCCGACGTAGAGATTGTCCTCCAGGCCAACGCGCGTGTTCCCGCCCATTGCCATGGTGACCGCCATCAGCGGAAGCTGCGCCTTTCCGGCGGCGCACGCCGACCAGACAAAATTTTTCTCGCCGAGTGTCCGAACAGCGGTTTCATGCAGAAACACCAGGTTCTGCACCGTGGCCGGAATGGCCCCCAGGATGCCCAGCACGAACTGCATGTAGATGGGCGGCTTCATCACGCCCAGGTCGATGAGGTGCTTGATGTTGTTGATCATGCCGGTATCGTAGATTTCCAGCTCGGGCCTGGTGCCCGCCTCCTGCATCGACTTGGCGTAGTACTTGAGCGTCTTGAAGGTGTTGGGAAAGATGAAGTCCTCGGTCATGTTCAGGTACGGCAGCTCCCAGTCGAAACGCGGCTGTTTGATTTTGTTCGCCAGGTGGTAGATGGCGAAGTTAATCGAACCCGCGTTCAGGGAAGCCAGCTCCGGCCTGAGGACGCTGATGGGCTTGACTCTCTCTTCCGGGGTCATGCCAAGTCCCCCGCCGGTGGTGACGCAGACCACGACATCGCAACGGGCGGAAATCTTGCCGGCAATTTCCCGGAAAAGGTTCAGGTCGCTGCTCGGACGGCCGGTTTGCGGGTCGCGGGCGTGGACGTGCACCACGGCAGCGCCCGCGGCGTTGGCCTTGACCGCGTCTTCGACGATCTGGTCAGGCGTCAATGGCAGGTAGGGAGAGAGGCTGGGAACATGAATGGCGCCGGTCACGGCAGCAGTTACGATTAGCTTGGGCATGACACATCTCCTCAGAATATGTGAATGATCTGTCAGCTTCTTCGGATCAGTTTAGATACTTTATACGCAAATCAGCCGCCATGTCATCACCCCGAGGTCGAGCGAGGTTTCTACCGCATTAACCGCTAGCCAGCTGCGATTCTCCTTGCGTCCGGCGACCAGCCGGACTAAGCTAACGGCGTTTTCCTGAATACAGGTTTTTGGGCCAGGCGAGCAACGCGGGCACGCTCGCAAGTGTGTGTGCTTGCCTCGGGACCCGCGTCTTAGGCGCGCGGGAGTGCCTGTTTTTCTGTTTGCTTCAGGCTTTCGCCAGCTCGCCGCCAAACGAGGGACAAAAATCATGAAGATCGCAGAAATAAAAGCCTATCCGCTTTCCTATACGCCTGGCCGTGCATTTGCCAACGCCATTGACTGGAATAAAAAGAGAGTCGTCACCCTGGTCAAGATCACCACCGACGACGGCTTGACTGGCTGGGGAGAAGGCTACGGGCCGCCGGCTGGCATCGCTCGCATTATCGAGACGCACTTCAAAGAGAAGCTGGTCGGCTCCGATCCCATGCGGGTTGAATACCACTGGCAGCATATTCAGGCCAAGAAGGGAATTCCGGCGGGCGCGGTCGGCGGCGTTGATACTGCTTTGTGGGACCTGAAAGCGCGGGCCCTCGGAGTGCCGCTCTATCAGATTCTCGGAGGCAAGTTCCTGGACGAGTTCGTGCCCTATGGTTCCGGCTTTCCTTTCAAGGAGGATTGCCCGGAGGGCCTCGAGCAACTGGATAAAGATATCGAGAAGGCGCTGGCCGGCGGCTTCAAAGCTTTGAAGATGAAGATTGGATTCGGCAAGCAAAGAGACGTTGCCAGGATCACGCGGGTGAAAAAAACTGTCGGCGATGCGGTGGAGCTGATGGTTGACGCCAATCAGGGCTACGACCTGATGACCTGCCTGGAGATGGCGCCCTTTCTGGAAGAGTGCCGGGTGAAATGGCTGGAGGAGCCGCTGCCCTGGCAGAGTTTTTCCGGCTACAAGGAGCTGAAGTCGAAGATCAAAACTCCCATTGCCGCCGGTGAGGCCGAGGTCACCATGCAGGGCTATACCGAAGCCATCACGGGAAGAGTGGTGGACGTAATCCAGGCTGACGTGCCGGCCTGCGGCGGCCTAACGCCTGCCAGGAGGATCGCGGCGCTGGCGTTTGCCTTCCACCTGGACTTCCAGCCGCATGTCTTTGGCACCATCCTTGGCCTGCCTGCCGCTTTGCACTTGATGGCATCGCTGCCCAACTACCAGAGCTGGGCGCTGTTTCCGCGTCCGGTGCTGCTGGAGTGGGACCTCAATCCGAACATGCTGGCTGACAAAATCCTGAAGCAGCCCATCAGGATTTGCAACGGCGTGGTCAAAGTTCCGGAAGGGCCGGGCCTGGGAGTGGAGATCGACGAGGCAGCTATCGCCGAGTTTCTGGTGAAGTAGCTTGCTAGAAGGGAATTGTGATGAAGAACAATTTCGTACGCATCCTGATCGTCGTCGCGATCGGAGCCGCCATTTGGTTTTCGCCGGTGCCGGCCGGACTCAAGCTGCAGACATGGCATCTGTTCGCCATTTTCGTGACGACTATTCTCGGCTTCATCCTGCAGCCACTGCCGATGGGCGCATTCGCCTTTACCGCGGTCACCTTCACGGCGCTGTCGGGGACGTTAAAGCCGCTTGAGGCAACGTCGGGCTTCGCCAGCGGGACCATCTGGCTGATCGTCTCGGCCTTTCTCTTTTGCCGAGGCATCATTAAGACCGGCCTGGGCCGACGCGTCGCTTTCGAGCTGATGAAGAGGCTGGGTACTAGCACGCTGAAGCTGGCCTACACCCTGGCCATCACGGACTTGGTGGTCTCGCCGGCCACGCCCTCCAACACGGCGCGCGGTGGCGGCGTAGTGTTTCCCATCGCCCGCAGCTTGGCATCGGCCTTCGAATCGGAGCCGGGACCGACCGGTCGCCGCATGGGCGCTTTCCTGATGACCAACTGCTTCCAGGCCACAACCATAACCTCCGCCATGTTCATGACTTCCTGCGCGCCCAACCCGATGCTGGTGGCTTTGACCTTAAGTGGCCTCGGGTTGACGGTCACCTGGCAGTCGTGGGCGGTGGCGGCCATTGTGCCCGGGATTGCCTCCCTGATCGTAATGCCGCTTGTGCTTTATAAGGTCTATCCTCCCGAGATTAAACAGACGCCACAAGCGCGGGCGATCGCTGAAAAAGAACTGGCTATTATGGGACCGATGACGCGGGCGGAGAAGATCGTAAGCATTGTTTTTGTGAGCGCCATCGGCTTGTGGGCTACTTCGAGCCTGACAAAAATAGATGCCACCACCGTTGCCATGCTGGCCGTCTCCGTGCTTCTTCTGACGAAGGTCATCGACTGGAAAGATGCTCTCGAAGAACGTGGAGCGTGGGACACACTCGTCTGGCTGGGTGGCCTGTTTGGACTGGCCGATTACCTTGACCGCATGGGCTTCGGCAAGTGGGTCGGTCAGGCGGCGTCCGGATTCATGGGCGGCTTCGCCTGGGTTCCGACACTGGCAATTGTGCTGCTGCTCTATTGCTATACGCACTATTTGTTTGCTGGCTTGGCGGCGCATGACGTCGCCCTGTACATACCGCTTTGTCTGGTCGCAATTGCGGCAGGGGCGCCCAAGTATCTGGTGGCTTATTCCATGCTCTTTGTATCCAGCCTGGTGGCCGGCCTGACGCACTACTCGACCGGCGTCGCTCCGATCTTCTTCGGCGCGGGCTTTGTCGACCAGCACACCTGGTGGAAGATCGGCTTCATCATGTCGGTGGTGAATATGGTGATCTGGATAGGCCTGGGCGGCGTGTGGTGGAAGGTGCTGGGACTGTGGTAGCGCGAAA
>JBEKQR010000271.1:0-6427 GCA_049519515.1 Candidatus Korobacteraceae bacterium | reverse complement strand
CTGGGCGCAGTCGCTCTCGGGGTGTTGGCCGGCGGGCCGATTGGCGACCGCATCGGCCGCAAATACGTCATCTGGTTCTCCATCCTGGGAGTCTTCCCCTTCACTTTGCTCTTGCCCCATGTCAACCTGTTCTGGACCGGAATCTTCACGGTAATCATCGGCTTGATATTGTCGTCAGCCATGTCCGCGATTCTGGTGTATGCGCAGGAACTGCTGCCGGGGAGAGTAGGCATGATCTCCGGGCTTTTCTTCGGCTTTGCTTTTGGCATGGCAGGATTGGGAGCGGCGGTGCTGGGCAAGCTGGTCGATTTGACCGATATCTTCTTTGTCTATCGGATATGTTCTTTTCTGCCGCTGATCGGGCTGCTGGCCGGATTTCTCCCTGACCTGGGGATGAGCAAGCCTGCCAGGCTGATCTACGCTCGCGAGCCGGTGCCGAGCACCTAGACAGTTCGTTCGGCCGCTGCTATGAAGCAGCGAGGGCCAGCAAGGCACTCCCGCTAAAAGCAATGTCCCGGAAGCCGCTCTTGGCAACTTCCGGGACATTGGCTTTAACCCTGTTCGGCTGAGGGTGACTGCTCCTATGACTTATCCGGATGCTTGCCGATCAGCGGAGCATGGCAGCCGCCACAGTCCATCTTGGTGCGGATATTCTCAAGCGCCCCGCCCTTTTCGTGACAGGACATGCAGCCCTGCGTCTCCTTGGGAAGGACAACGGCCTTCAGCGGCCTCTGCGCGGCCTGATCGTTCAGCATCAGGACAACGTGCCTGGCTACAGATGCCGTAAGACAACCACAGCGGTCGGACCGCTCCGGGCAGTACGCGGGGTTGCCGCTGGCCTTTGTCCAATGAGCAATGGACTGATGGCACAGCGGCGAGCCGGCCACCGAGCGGATTTCTTTAAATTCGGGATGCTTTGACTTCTGCGGAATGACGTTGGGCAGAGGCTCGTGCTCGTACCATTCAAAGAGAGCGTTAATGAGCGGCTCGGGTTCGGGTGAGAGCAGTTGGATGGCAGCCGAGGCGCCGTTTACCGCCCCACAGATGGTCGCCCAGCCATTAATTCCGCCGCCGCCATACTTCATCATGAGGAACGGAAAATTCTTGTAGGGCGAGCCAAGCTGCTCAGCCGTTGCGCCCACGATCGCATGGAATCCCCCGTACATGCACTCCTTGTAGTAGTACCCGTCATATGCGAGCTGGGCTACCTTGTCGGGATCGAGCGGCTTGTACGGCCACGGAGTTTTTGCCAGCACTTCCGACGGATCTTTCGCACTGCTTATCTGGTCCGCGTGCGCGACCAGCGTTGCTGCCGCGCCCACGCCGGCAGCTCCGGTTAACAACGTGACAAGTTGACGCCGATTGATGTCTTTCGCCATCTTCCCCTCCAGAGGTCGCTATAAATGCAAATGGGATTTCCAGACATGCACCCTGTTTAAATTTAACTGCGCCCCAGCCCCGAAGTCAGGTATCCGCGAACACAGGAAGGGTGACAGCGGTCACGCCTGCGGCGGTCATAGGGTGGTGAGCACACCTATTGCTGATAAGCAAAACCAGAGCGCCTTCAGAACTCGTCCCGGCCCGATGAAAATCGGGGACGTAGATAAAAAAGTCGGCTGCCTACACCGCGGCAGCCGACACTTTCAACCCCTAACTCGCCTGCGATCTACATGCCACGAGGGCCCTGCGGAGAGCCCCGGAATGACCGGGGTCCGCCCATCGGCCCCATGGGGCCGCTCTGGTTACGCAATTGTTTCCACTGCTCGACCGTAAGCACGCGCCGGATGGCCAGCAGCATCTGGGCGTGCGACTTCTCCAGGTTGGCGCGGGCCTGGGCCACGCGGTCGATCTGGGCGGTGACCTGCGCCTCGTCCGGACGATCAGCTTCGATCAGCGGTTCCAGAGCCAGTTCCTGCTTTTGCAGGGCAGCGTTCAAATCGATCAACTGCGAGCGGTGGTCCTGAAAGGCCTTTTCAATCTGCTGTACCTGCGAGTCGCTGAGCCCGAGCCTTTTCACCAGCTCGGAATTCTTCCACCACCGGCCCATCGGCATGCCAATGCCAGAACGCCCCATGCCAGGACCCATGCCGTGTCCCATTCCCATTCCGCCGCCCATCCCCGGACCAGGCGTTATACAAGGCCCTGCGCCCCTTTGCGGGCCGCCTACCGGCCCCATTCCTGGACCCTGCGCTGCGGCCACGCACACGAGAGCGAATATGACCACGAGAATTCCTACTGCTGCTTTCTTCATTGCTGTTGCTCCTTTTGTTTGGAAGTGGTGGAAGCGCCTCCGGCGCGGGCCGCCGGCGTCCCCGGCGCGGCGCTGGTGGAGGACAACGCCCGGCTGCGCTCCTGGTCTATCAGCACGGCCGGCGCCAGCGCCGTCGGATAATTCCGATCAAGAGAGTTCTCGACCTGCTGCAGAACAGCATCATCGGAAAGCTCGTTTTTCGCCTGTTGCGCCGGCTGCGGCGAGCGCGTCAGCATAAAGGCGGCAAATGCTACCAGGATCATGACGGCCGCTGCCGCCCAACGAACATAGGGAACAAAGCGCTGGCTCCTGACGCGGGAGCGGATGGCGAGTCGCTGCTTGGCCCAAAAAGCCTCATCGCGCTCCGCCGCCCGATATGCTGACTCGCAATAGCCGGCAATTGCATTGCGTAAGCTTTCGCCCTCCGTCCGGCAGGCGTTGCACGTCGCCAGGTGCTGCGCGGCTTCATCGTCATTTGTCCCGAGCAGCCATTCCGTGAGTTGCTCGTCATTCAAGTGAGAGTTCATTGCTTCTCCCGTTCCTTGGCGGGGTGCGATTGGCGGGGTGCGCTTACGCGCTGGCGAATCGCGCCGGTAGCGCGCGACAGGTGCGCCTTGACCGTGCCCGGACGCAGCGACGTCGCCTCCGCGATCTCGTCGATGCTCATCTCTTCCACGAAGCGCAGCACGAAAACCGCTCGTTGCCGGGTGGGGAGGCTGTCCACGGCAGTCCAGACGTGGGCCAGCGCCTCGCGGGCCAGCAGAGAGCGCTCCGGTGTCGCCTGCGAAGCGGCTACTGCGTCCAGCTCATCGGCGGCGGCCGATTCGTGGAAAAGCTTGCGCCAGAACTGCCAACGGCGGTTCTTAATGTGGTCCCGGCCCAGGTTGATGGCGATGCGCATCAGCCAGGTGCGCAGGCTGCATTCTCCCCGGAAGCGTCCGCGGTTCTGGTAGGCCTTCAAAAAACACTCTTGCGTAAGGCTGTCGGCCTCTTCCGGATCGCGGACCATGGCGAGCAGAACGCGGTAGATGCGCCGTTGCTCGGCCCGAACGAGCGCATCCATGTCTTCCAGTTCTGAAATGGCGCGACTCGCCACCATGTTCGCATCCGCCATTGCCGTCGCTGCTAGTGGTTCCATGGCCGTCACTTCTATTGACGATTATTTCCCGGCCAGGTTTACAGGAATCGGAGAAATAGCAGGCTTCCCGCGGTTGCGCTCGCGGGATAGCCTGAGGCGCATCGAAAGCAAATGCTCCGCATCTAATTGTATACAGCCAATTTGCGCAACATTTGACTTCCCGCCGCGTTCTACTAAGATAAAAGCAGTTCTTTGAAAGCGGTCGTCATCGGGTTGCCGGGTTTTTCCAGGGTCCACAGTCCCGCTTGGCGGGATCGTTTCTGCATCAGTCGGGGTGGACGCTGCGGCAACTCACGGTCATAGCCGGCTGCCATGCAGCCGACGCGAGCGAACGGCGCCCAGTCACCAGCAAACAGCAATCAGCTTGCCGGGACTGCGGTCCGCCAGTTCCAAAGATGGGGGCGTCACGGCTTCGACGTAAATGGATGCGGCCAGGAGGCATACCGGGGTGCATGCACCCGTAATCGTGTGCAAAACCATAATTGCCAACAATCAACAGCTGGCATACGCTGCCTAATTGTAGGTAGCCGTCCTCCGCGGCTTTGTCCGTGGGCTGCGGGAAGGGCGTCACACAGCGGACTGGCTTTGAACTCTGCGTCTGGGAGTTGAAGGCGAGATTTACAGGCTAGCCACTCGCGTGTCTTGTCCGTTCTTAGCGCGAGAGGCGAACGTGCGGTGAGGGTCCCGCAAGGGACTGGGGCCGCGCTGGAACGTGACTAAGTATGTAGGCTCCTTGCTGGCAGCATTTTCGGACAGGGGTTCAACTCCCCTCGCCTCCACCAGCAACATTTCGTTTGTTTTCTTATTATTACAAGCAATGCTTAAAGTGATGTGGGGCTGACGTGTGTCAATCCGGTGTTGGCTTGCGCTACCTGTGGCTATCGTGGTCGGACTGATACAAAACGTGAGGGCGGATTTCAAGGAATTGGAAAAAGGAATGAAGATGTTACTGGTGCAATTCCGCGATAACGACAGGCGACGCGTAGGCTGCCTTCAGTCCGATGGTACTGTAAGGCCCTTACGCGGTTCAAATTCTGCATATGCTCTGGCGATGGAAGCCATCACACAGGGATGCTCCCTTGCATCGCAGATTGAGGAACGGCTCGATGACGCCCAAGTCGACTATGAAACCATCCTTGCCGAAGGAAGGCTGCTGCCGCCACTAGATCATCCGAATCCCGCCAATTGTTTCGTGACCGGCACGGGGCTTACACACTTGGGCAGCGCCGATACGCGAGATGCGATGCACAAGAAGGTAAGCAGCAGCGAAGAGGAATCGCTCACCGACAGCATGAAGATGTTTCGTATGGGTCTTGAAGGCGGAAAGCCGGCCTATGGCCAAGTCGGCGTGCAGCCGGAGTGGTTCTACAAAGGAGACGGCTCGATTCTCCGCGGCTGCGGACAGCCGCTGGTGATGCCTGATTTTGCGCAGGACGGCGGCGAAGAACCAGAAATCGCCGCCTTGTATGTCATTGGTCCCGAGGGTACGCCGTATCGGCTCGGCTTTGCTCTCGGCAACGAGTTTTCCGACCACGCGATGGAACGGAAGAATTATCTTTGGCTCGCTCACTCCAAGCTTCGGCAATGCTCTATCGGACCGGCGCTGCGAGTTGGCACCCTGCCCGCTCATGTCGAGGGTGTCTCGCGTGTGCGGGCGCAAGATGGCCACGTGCGCTGGGAAAAGCCATTCCTCAGCGGTGAAGCCAACATGTCTCATCACATCTCGAATCTGGAGCATCACCACTTCAAATACGCGCTGTTTCGCCGTCCCGGCGATGTGCATGTTCATTTCTTTGGAACTGCGACGCTAAGTTTTGCTGACGGTATACGCGTCGCGCCGGGAGAAAACTTCGAGATCGAAGCGGCAGGCTTTGGTAAACCACTGCGCAACCAATTGGCAGTCGAACCTGCAGTTTACGCGCGTACGATCGCATTATGAAGTAGCGCTACCTGAGGTGCGGCCGACTGTACACACACCCCTCCAAACTGCCGTTTCTGCGTTTTTACCTTTGAATGTAATCTCTGTAAGTTGCAGATTCCTAGGTGGTACTTATCGTTCAACTCCCTTCGTCTCCATCACTTAATCCGATCCCACATTCCAGGAATCCGCGAATGTGCGCCCCGCATTTTCATTGGCGAACAAGTTTACGGGGTTGTTTTCTGGCAACTTTAGCTGGCAGGGTGTGTTCTCTATCTGAAAGAGTAGATTCGATCACGCCAGGGGGCACTCTTGCGCACCCAGCAAATCGAGTTGTCGATTGTAAACAGCAAGACTGAAAGAGAACCCAGGGAGAAGATCAACCGCGTCCTGGTGCTGGGCCAGGGTTCGACTGCCTCCACGATAGCCGGCTTTGTGCTGCAAGCGGACGGCGTTCAGGTAACACTTGCCGAAAGCCTGGAATCCGCAGAAACCCGTCTCAACTTAGCCGGGATCGATCTCATCGTCCTGGACTGGCAACTAGAGGGAGCATCAAACGCCCTGCGGCTGATTCGCCAAAGCTTACCATCCGTTCCAGTGATACTCATTGCGTCGACGCCATTGCTGGAGAAGGTAAGGAAGTCCGCAACCGCTGTGATCAGACACTCTGAAACCGCTGGGGCCTTGGTTTTTCTTGTGCGACTCGCGCTACATCCACCGGCAGACCGCCATCCAGAACTAACCGCTGTTTGACAAAGCAGGCAGCCTCCCCTCGCCTCCATCTGTTGTTCCCGCCCCGCCGTGTAGTGTACGTCCGACATACCGCTTCAACAGCCCAGGGGGTACTCCGCGCGCCTAAAACGGCGCGCAGGAGTACATCTGTTACCTGGATGGTGGCTTCCAGCCCTCCGGGGCGCGGATGCCGCGCATGTCAAGCTTCTCGATGTCATCCTTGGTGGCCAGCAGCAAAGGAACCGTCATGTTCGGGGGAACCGGACGTTTTTCCAGGTAGTTGACCGCGGCGCGAATGCCCCAGCGGCCGATAACCACCGTTTGCTGAATGACGGCCGCGGTAATCACGCCGGAGCGCAGGAAGTTTTCGGTATCGCGCTGAAAGTCA
>JBEKQR010000270.1:0-6466 GCA_049519515.1 Candidatus Korobacteraceae bacterium | reverse complement strand
ACCGGCAGGAAATGTACACGTCTCGGCGGGAGAGGGTAGCGCTGGTCTCCAGGCCGGCTGTCGCGGGGGCCTCCTGGCCCGCGCACGTTAACTGCCGGCGTGGACGCCGCCAGGACAGCCGGTCCCGCTAAGCGGGACCAGCGCTACGTCTGAACGGCACCACTCGGAACCAACTCTTTTCACGGTGAAGCAAACGTAACATTATCAGCCGGTCACAGCACTAGAGCGATTCTATAGCAGATGTTTCGCGGGAGACATGCGCACGGTCTGTGTACCCAATCCTTAGTTCATCGAGTCAGTTTTGGCCTTGCAAAACCGCTCAGAAACAGTAAAAATCGAGCGATTCAGAATGATTTTCACCTCGCAGTTGGAGGTTCCACGGTTGCCTCCGTTCAGGAGCGTACACTCCGCAGCGCCCGAAAAGCGCCCGGGCGAGCGTAGGACGACAAGGAAATCTCAAAAAGTCAAAGGAGAAAACGTGTCCGGTAGAGAAGAACATCTTGATGGTTCAGCGGGCGCCGGCATTTTTTTTGCAAGTTGCGGCATGATGAGCGCGGCCGGAGGTCATCTGCAATCCGGCGGTCCGGCAGTGAAGCGCCGCGAAGTGACCGTCAGCGGGCGCCGGGTGCGAACGATTGATGTTCATGCCCACTGCGTGGTTGATATCCGGGAGCTGGTCAAAGCCCATTACGAGGCCAATCCTCCAAAACCCAACGCCAGCGGCGGATTTGTGCCCGATCCGTTTGTGGACATGAAGCGGCCAATGTTCATGCATGCCAGCAGCGTGGAAGCGCGGTTGCGGTACATGGACGAAAACGGAATTGATATGCAGGCCGTGAGCCTGCTGCCCGGCTATAACTACAGCTATTGGGCGGACCGGGACGAGGCCGCCAAGATCGTGCGCTGCCAGAACGAGGGAATTGCCGAATTGTGCGCCAACCATCCGAACCGTTTTGTAGGTCTGGGCGCGGCGGCCATCCAGCACCCCGACCTGGCCGCGGAGCAGATGCAGCACGGCGTTAAAAAGCTGGGCCTGCGCGGCTTTGAAATCGGCGGCAGCATCAACAGCGAAGAACTGTCGGCGGCAAAATTCGATCCCTTCTGGGCAAAGGCGGAGGAATTGGGGACCATCATCTTCATTCACCCGGACTCGTTCAACGCGGGCGCGGGCCGGTTCCGCGGAAACGGCGTCCTGGACAACGTGATCGGCAATCCGCTGGAGACGACCGTGGCGCTCTCCCACCTGATCTTCGAAGGAACACTGGATCGCTATCCCGGAGTAAAAATCCTCGCTGCCCACGGCGGCGGATTTCTCGGGTCTTACGTGGGACGTTCCGACCACGTGGCGGAGGTCAGCCCCTTCTGCAAGCCGGTGAAGAAGCCTCCGAGCGAGTACTTCAAGCAGCAGATTTATTGCGATTCATTGGTCTTTACCGGGGAAGGCGTGCGGCACCTGGCAGCGCAGTTTGGCTCCGACCGCATTATGTTGGGCACCGATTATCCGGCTTCCATGAGCAGCAATCGCATGGGAGACGGACGCGGGGTTGACACCATCCTGGGCGCGCCCGGACTCAGCGACAACGATAAAGCCGCAATTCTCGGCGACAATGCGGCCAAGGTGCTTGGGGTCCGCTCCTGACTTTGCGGGCTGTGAGCCGGGTAATTTTCGCGATGTCAGCAAGCCGGGTTTTGGTATAGCAGAAGTCTTGACCGATGTTTGGAGAAATCAGGAGGGGAAAGATGACGGGAAACACGCAGTTCGTAAACCATGGCGCAACGGGCGCCAGCCGTGCCGGTTCCGCACCCGCTAGCACGCTTCCGCGGCCGGCGGCGGCACAGCGCGGGCTGCGCGCGGATCGACAGGTCGTGATCGGCGGCCGCCGCATCTTGACCGTTGACGCCCATGCTCATGTTCTGGTTCCCGAGGTGTGGGAGCTGGTGAAGGATCGCGTCAAGACCGAGGGCCGAAGCGGCGATCGCCAGCAGGCCATGCAGCTCGAGGACCCGGCCAAGTTATCGGCGAACATCTACGCCGTGGAAAGGCGCTTGAACGACCTGGACGACATGAGGCTTGATATGCAGGTCGTCCACATCAATCCTTTCTGGTATTGGGCAGACCGGGCCCTCGCCGAAAAGATCGTGGAGATTCAGAACGAAAAGATCTGCGCGTTCCGCACCGCCTATCCTGACCGTTTCGTGGGTTTGGGCAGCGTCGCATTGCAGTTCCCTTCTCTTGCCGCGGAACAAATGGAAGCGGGGATGAAGAAGCAAGGCTTCCGGGGCTTCGCCATTGCCGGCAGCGTCAATGGAGAAGAGCTCTCCTCCCCCAAGTTTTATCCCTTCTGGGCCAAGGCCGAGGAGCTGCAGGCGCTCATATTCATACATCCACAAGGTCTGTCCGGAACCGGAGACAGGCCGACGCCGGAAGAACAACCCCGCTTCCAGGGAAATGGCCGCTTGGGCAATGTAATCGGACATCCGCTGGAAACCACTCTCGCCCTCACCCACTTGATTCAGGACGGCACCCTGGACCGCTTCCCCAAGCTGATAATCTGCGCGGCACATGGAGGCGGGTATCTGCCGTCCTACTCCAGCCGCAGCGATCAATGCCTGGTGGCCTGGCCGCAAGACTGCAAGCCGCTGAAGAAACGCCCAACCGAGTATCTCAAGCAGCTTTATTACGACTCAATCCTCTTTTCCCACGAAGACGTGCGGCATTTGATTGCCGTGGTGGGCGCCAGCCAGGTGGTTATCGGGACAGACTATCCAACGATGTGGAACCGTACACCCGTAGATCGTATTCTCGGCCAGCCGGGGCTGAGCGATGAGCAGCGGATTGCGATTCTGAGCGGCACCGTGGCAAAGCTGCTGAAGCTGAATGTCACAATTGCTTCACCGGCGAAGTCGTGAATGGCAAACAAGCTCTGGAAAAAACCCGATTTCCGGTGTAAGCTCGCTCAACCAAGAATAAAGTCAGGCTCTCATCTCTAGTGACGCCATTGCCGTGGCACGGCCACCAAGTGAGCGCTCGTTGGAGGAACATGATGTCAGAGGCAACGCAGGCGACGTCGCAATGGCTCGGAGTATTTGACCAGGCAAATCTAACCCCCCGCTACTGGGCCACCATAACACTCGTCGGTCTGCAGGAGATGTTCGAGTTCTACGATTTTTTCCTGGTGGGCTACTTAGTCGCCGTTCTCGCGCCGAGCTGGCACCTGACCTATGGCCAGTCGTCGCTGATGCTGTTGAGCGCCGGGGTGGGATCGATCGTCGGCGCGCTGGTCTTCGGCAAGTGGTCCGACCGCATCGGCCGCAAGAGGCCGATCGCCTGGGGCGGCGTTATTTTTTCAGCCGGCTGCGGCGCTTGCGCCCTGATACCAGGCGGGTCCTGGTTTATCTTTTCGATCTGCCGTTTTGCCGTGGGCTTTGGCCTGGCCGGCGCCGTGACGACGCAGAACGCGCTGGTGGTGGAGATGACGCCCACGCGCTACCGCACCTTCCTGTCCAGCATGATGCTGGCTCCGGCCTCGGTCGGCATTACCCTCTCGGCCTTCGTGGCCTCGGCGCTTTTGCCCCTCATCGGCTGGCGATGGCTATGCGCCACCGGCGCTTTGCCCATCTTCATCTCCCTCGGCGTCTGGCTCTGGGTACCGGAATCGGTGCGCTGGCTGCTGACGCAGAATCGCTTCGAAGAGGCGCGGCGAGAGGCCGCCCGGCAGCTCGGGGTAGCGGTTGAATCCGTCAAACTGCCCTCTTCGGTGCCGGTTCCGGTGGCGCCGGTGCCGCTCACGGAGTTGCTGCAAGACCAGCGGCGTTTCTGGTGGGTGATCTTTACCTGGACAGGAATAGCCACCAGTACTTTTGGAGTGCAGCTCTGGGGCCCGACTATCCTCTCGCAACTGCTCCGGATTCCGCCCGCCACGGCGGCGAAATACTTCATTGCCCTCGCCATAATGGGATTCTTCGGCCGCATCATGTTTTCCGTGTTGCCGATGCACTTTGGCCGGCGGCGCTCCGGCCAGATTCAGGGTTTATGTTCGGCATTGGTGCTGCTGACCGCGGCCCTGTTTTACCGCGAGTTTATCCTGGGCTGGTCGGTCTTTGCCCTGTGCATCATCACCGTCGCCTTTTTCCTGACCGGCGGCTACGCCAACATGCTGCCGTACACCCTGGAGGCCTATCCGGTGCGGCTTAGCGCGCGGGGACTGGGGCTTGGCCAGGCGATGAATGGAATTGGCAAGGTTCTGGGGCCGCTATGCCTGGCGCTGATCGCCGGCAGCAGCAACATGGTTTCGTCCAAAGCGACCGAGGCCGCGGTGAGACCTGCTTTCTTCTTCCTGGCGGCCTGTTCGTTTACGGCCTGCATCACCTACACGCTTTTCCGGGTGGAGACGCATGGCCGGCCACTCAACTTGCGGGGTGAGGCAGAGGCCAAGGCCGCGGCAGCTCCTACGCGTTGACCCTCGGTGCCTGTGGCATTCGGCGCCCCAGCCAGGTTGGTCAACAAGTAATGCAGTGCAAGGAGGCGCTATGCTCACGCAAGAACAAACGCGAACAATCTCCGGCAGTCAAGTAGCCCAGGTGATTGACAAAACAGGCATAACTTCAACGACCAAGGTGCTCGTGTTTGCCGCGGCTCTGGGGTATTTGTTCGACGCCTTCGACAACACCATGGTGGGCTACTTGATGCCGCTGATCTCGAAGGACTTCGTCATCAGCCCGGTATCGAAAGGACTGATTCTTTCTCTGGCCTTATGGGGCGGCACCCTGGGAATGTGGTTTTGGGGACCCATCTCCGAAGCCAAGGGGCGCCGCTATGGCTTCCAAGGAACAGTATTGTCATTCGCTTTTTTTACCGGCCTGGCAGCGCTTACCTGGTCGCCAATTTCCTTCGGGGTCACGCGCTTTATTGCCGGCGCCGGCCTCGCGGGATTCTATGCCGTTGACTTGGCGCTGGTCTCGGAGATGACGCCAACCAAGGTAAGAGGACGCTGCACGTCCTTCATCACCATCTTGTATCCGGTCGGCGTAATCCTGGCCGGCGTAGTGACCGGGTTCCTCGCCCAGCGGATTGGCTGGCGGGCGATGTTCCTGATCGGAATCACGCCGGCGATCTGCGCATATCTCGTTCGCCGCCGGGTGCCCGAATCGCCGCGCTGGCTGGCTTCGAAAGGCCGAATCCAGGAGGCTATTGCGTCACTGCTTCGCATGGGGGCTGCGCAACAAACTATTGACGAAGTTCAGAACGTTGCACCTGACACTGCCACTCCCGCACAGGCGGATCTCGACAAGGGGCGCGTAACAGACAAGTTCAAAGAGCTTTTCTCCAGAAGATGGCTATCGGCGAACATTGTGGCCTGGTCTCTTTGGGTCTGCGGCAACTATGCTGCCTGGGGAGTTACGTTGTGGCTGCCTACGATATTGATGGAGGTCTATCACTTTACCTTCGTTAAGGGCGCGGCGTTTCTGGCGATTACTTATGCATTCGGCCTGCTCGGCCGCATATGTGGCGTGCTTCTGATTGATAAGATCGGCCGTAAGCCGCTTATCTCCTACGCGTATTCTGTAGCTGCCATCGCTTGTTTGGCCTTTGGCACGGTAAAAACCGCCGGTCTCTTGCTTTGCTTCATCGCGATTTTCAAGTTCTTTGAACAGCAAGGCACGCTCGCCGTCATGGGTTATATTCCTGAAATTTACCCTACTAGGCTGCGGGTAATGGGCAACGCATATGCCGGAGCGGCAAGCCGTATTACCTCGGCGCTGGCGCCCATCATGGTGGGAGTATTGATTGGAATGCATCAGTACCTGGCCATCTGGATAATCTTCGCCGCGGTGTTGGTAGTAGGCGTCGTCATCGTGTTGCTACTCGGACCGGAGACGAAAGGCAAGACGTTGGAGCAATTGACCGAGTCCGCTTAAGCGGAGCGACGATTCCTCGCGTTTGAGAGTCGCGGAATGACAAGCGCGCGTTGGAGATGCGGCAATCGATGGAGACCGCGGACGTAGTCGTTATTGGCGGAGGCGTGATCGGCGGCGCCTGCGCCTACAACCTGGCGCGTGCGGGCCTGAGCGTGACGTTGCTGGAGAAAAACGAAATAGCTTCAGCGGCCTCGGGAGGAAGCGCAGGCGGAGTTCGCCAGCAGAACCGGGCCGTTCCCGAACTTCCCCTGGCCATGGCTGCCAATCCGATTTGGAAAACGCTGGAGCAGGAGCTGGATGCCGATCTGGAGTACCGCCGGGTAGGTCATCTCAACCTGGCTGAGCGCGAAGATCAGCTCCCCGCCCTGGAAGCCTCCGTCAAACGTCAGCAGGCCAAGGGCCTCGACATACAGATGGTTTGCGGAAGAGAACTCCGTGACCTGGTTCCAGCCGCCGCCCCGGGGATGATCGCCGGCAGCTACACCCCAGGGGACGGCTTTGCCAACCCTATCCTGGTGACCAGGGCCTTTGCCGCCGCTGCCCGCCG
>JBEKQR010000269.1:0-6490 GCA_049519515.1 Candidatus Korobacteraceae bacterium | reverse complement strand
GCCGGCGATGTTGTCGTCATATACGTTGCCGACCTGAATGTCAAAAAATGAGCGCACGCCGCTGGTGAAGGCCACGGCTTTTTCCTGCGGTGAGCCGGGCGCGCCCTGTACCTTGTACTTGGCGGTGATGGGATAGACCCCCATCGACCCGATCAGCTTCTGGCCTTCCTCGCTCAGCATGAATTCCACGAAGGCATGCGCCGCCTTGGGATGAGGAGCGCCCTTGAGCACGGCCATCGGCTCGGGCGTCACATAGGCGTTCTTCGGATATACGAAGGCTACATCATATCCGTTGAGCACCTCGGCGAAGGCCATGTAGCTGGGCACGGCAAAGCCAATGGCGAACTCTCCTTTGCCTACCACGTTGGGCACGTCACGCGAGCGGGTAGTAAATATGCCGGTGTTCGCCGCCAGCTGCTTCAGCCAATTCCAGCCCTTGTCCCAGCCGTGGGTCTGGAGGATGACCTCGTAAGTTGCGTGACTGCTGCTGGAGCGGTCAGGCGTGCACTGTGCGATCTGGCCCTTGAGCTTGGGGTTGAGCAGGTCGTCCCAGTCTTTGATCTGCACTCCCAGGCGTTCGAGAAGCTTCGGTTGGTAGATGATTCCGTAAGGCTCCAGCATGGTCCCGACCCAGAACCGTTTGGGGTCCTTCAGGGGCAGCCCAACGGGCTTGCCGATGGTGGCGGGAATTTCCTTCCACATCTCCTCCGGAACCTGCAGCGGTTCGAGGCGTCCTTCGCGGGCCAGGCTGTCGTAGAGCGTGCCCTCGCCTCCCCAGAAAACGTCCGCCTGCGGCCGGCCCTTCCACTCCATAATCTGTCCGTAGGCGACCGGCGTGCCTTGCGGGATGGCGCTGGTCTTCATATCGACGTTCCATTTCTTCTTGGCATAGGCCGCAAAGGCCTTCAGCATGGGATCATGGACGTCCTTGGAGACAGGGGTAATCAGGTAAAGCTCATTGTCGATCGCCTGCTTTGACTGACAACCGCAAAGCAGCGCCAGCAGAGCTACAAGTATTATCAGCCGCTTCATACATCCTCCCTCCGGAGCGAATATTGTTGCCCGTATTGATACGGGGTTGAAGGTCTTAATTCCGTGACCATCGTCACCTGGCCGCGTGTTCTGATCCTCCTGAGGCGACCCAGAAATCGGGGTCGCCGACCGAAACCGAATTCACGCCCTGATCGATCAGTTGCTGAATCTGGGCAAGCGATTGCACCAGGCCGCCGGCGATCACCGGCACCGGCGGAGACGAGGCGCCTGCCTGCTTCAATTCCGACACTAACAAAGGAGCCACCAGGGCCGGCAGCACCTCGACGGCGTCAACGCGAGTTTGCGCGATTGAACGCATAGAGCTTTCCAGCGCCGCTGAATCCAGCAGGAACGTCCGCTGTATGGCGAACAGGCCCAGACTGCGGGCGGCGCGCAGCGGCACCTGGTGGGTGGAGATGATTCCCCGCAAGCCGCGATGAGAGAGAAACTCGATGGCCGCAGCATCGCGCGCCAGGCCGGAGATAAGGTCAAGATTTACGATCGGTGTCTTGCCGCAGGCGACGATCGCGGCGGCCATTTCGCCGATATTTTCCGGCGTTCCGCAAAGCAAATAAACAATCTTTCCGGGTGCCGCTGCCGCCTTCGGCAGCAGCTCCGGGTTGCGTACCGCCGGAATGATACGACTCTGTCGGAGCAGAGCTTCGAATGACTTCACTGCATTTCCTAAGACTTTCGCGCCATGATCATACCCCGCCGTCTGCCGTCGCCAAAGTATCTCCTTTAGCAATAGTCGGAATCCTCGGGATACGGGCGCCTTGCCGGGATGAACGGTTATCACCGGCTCGTGACGCCCATCACAGACATCGCTCGAATCAGGGGTAAACTGAAATTGACCAATAAGCGCCGATTCGGCGTCTGTTTGGGGACATCGCGGCAGAGACTAGAGAAGCCGCCCAAGAGAAGCCTTTTTGCACCCGATCAGCGTGCAAACGGCTTGTCTTGGGCGGCTTTTGCTTTTCTCCGACCGCGTAGCCAGGGGCAAGAAGAGGGGAGATCAATGATAAGCCGTTCCCAAGCCGTGGCCAGCATCCGGAATTCGTCATTCGATGTTTGCGTGATCGGCGGAGGCGCCACTGGCGCAGGTTGCGCGCTGGACGCCGAGTTGCGCGGGTTCAAGACGGTTCTGCTGGAGGCCTCCGATTTCGCCTCGGCCACCTCCAGTGCCTCCACCAAGCTGGTACATGGCGGGCTGCGCTACCTGCAGCAGGCGGTTATGGGCTGCGATCTCGGGCAATACCACGTGGTCCGGCGCGCCCTGCGCGAGCGCCGCTTGATGTTGGAGAATGCGCCCTTTCTCGCTCGGCCGCTTGAACTATTGGTGCCCTGTTTCCGCCGCCGCGACCTGTGCTATTTCCGCGCCGGGCTGAAGCTCTACGACTGGATTGCCGGCAAGGATAGGCTTGCCCCTAGCCGCTATTTGACCGCCGAGGAAACCTCGGCGCGCCTGCCCCTGCTAAACGCCTCGAAACTGGTGGGCGCCATTGCCTACACTGACGGCCAGTTCGACGACGCCAGGTATGGCCTCACGCTGGTTAAGACCTTCGTCGAGCATGGAGGCTGCGCGCTCAACTATGCCCGTGTCGTTGATTTCACCAGGAGCAGCGACGGCAAACTTCGGGAAGCGCTGGTCGAGGACCGGATCTCCCGCGAGCGCTTCAGCGTGTCTGCCAGGGTCTTTCTCAACGCCACCGGCCCTTTCTCGGACCAGCTCCGGAAACTGGCGCACCCCGGCGCTCCAGCGCGTCTTCGGCTTAGCAAGGGCATCCATATACTGCTTCCGCTTGAACCATCGCACATGGATGCAATGCTTGTCCCTCAGACCGACGATGGTCGCGTCATCTTCGCGATTCCGTGGCAGGGGAGATTGCTGGTTGGAACCACTGACGACGAAACGACACTGGAAGAAGAACTAGCGGCGAAGCGGCCAGAGGTGGAGTACCTGCTCAGGCACCTGAATCGCTATCTTCAGACGCCCTGCAGCATCGGGCAGGTCGTCAGCGCCACTGCGGGCCTGCGGCCTCTGGTGAGCCACGGCGAGGCCCGCAGCAGCAGCAAGTTGATTCGGGATCACGAGGTGGAGTTAGACCTGGAGAGCGGGCTTATCAGCATTCTCGGTGGCAAGTGGACCACCTACAGAGCCATGGCCGAGGATGCGATTGATGCCGCGCAGCAGTACCTGCGAACTGCCGCCTGCCCCTTCACCCCAGCCCCCGCAACCGCGACCTTTGCCGGCGGCCCGAGGCCCTTCTCCTCGGCGAGCCCAACACCGACTGCCGGGAACCCCGGAACGTGCATGACCCGGCATTTCCCGTTGGTTGGCTCCGAGGGATGGGAGCCGGCGTTTTGGCAAACCCTGGTTTCGAGCTACCGCATCCCGCCGGAAACCGCGCGCCACCTCGCCGGGAAGTTCGGCACCCGTGCTGTCGAAGTTCTCGAATTCGCAGGCGCCGACCGCAAACTCGCCGCGCCGATCATCCCCGGGGCGACGGCCATTCAGGCGGAGATCGTCTATGGCATTCGCTGCGAGATGGCTACCTCGATTGAGGATGTGCTGGCGCGGCGCATCGGGCTGCAATGGTTCAGCTGGAGGTCAGCCTTGGCCGCGGCGTCATTGGTGGGCGCATATCTCGCGCAGGAGCGCGGTTGGTCGGCTGGCGAGACCGAGCAGGCGATACGGGAATATACCCTCCGGGTCATGCACTTATCGGCAATGGCCGGACTCAGCTGCGAACGGGCGCTGACAGGATAGGAACCCTGCCGTAGGCTACGGCGGAGAAGAGAGGCAAGCGGTTCATGGCATTCTGTCTTCGCCAATCTTAGAAGTTCCTGTTCAGCCAATGACCACTATACCGACCTCCAAACGCCAGATGAACCAATGTGGGCGGCCCAGACGCCCAGCGCCGCCGCGATCACCAGCCAAATGTAGGCAAGGCGGACAAACACCGGATAGCCTGCGTACACGGATTTGGTTTTGGCTGCCTGCTGCTGGGCCTCAAACAACCGTAGAGCGTGACCGCTCAACAGTGCCGCTGCTAATAAAAGAATCACCGCTACGCCAAATTGCCCAAACAGCGCCGCCACTACGCCTCCTGCGTTCAGGGTGGTGGCGGCCAGCAGCAGGTGCATACGCGGAGGCTGCAGTCCCAGAAACACGGGTAGCCACTTGGCGCTGAATCCCCAGACAAACGGAACCATGAAGCCCCAAGCTGCGAGGACGAGAAAACGCTGATCAAACTCCACGCTGAATGCGGGTGAACTTCCATCGAGCGCCTGATACAGCGACGCACCTAGGTTGGCCAGCAGCGTGCCCATCAGACCCAGCGTGCCGGTGATCACTACTAATATCCACGGCTCGAATGGTGCCCTACCCGAGCTTGGCGTGGCTGGCTTGTGTCCTGAAACGGTGTGGAAAAACAGGGCAAAGGCCAACAATTCCATCACAGCCGATACGGGCGACAGCCAACGCCAGTGCCACGAATAGAGGTTGACCGCCCAGCGGAGTGCCACCCCGAAAGTCCACAAGCCCCAGGTGATGCAACCGATGCCTAAAGCGAAAGGCTCCAAGCGACGCAGCTTGGGAATTGAGTAGAAACCGATACCCAGAATGAAGGAACCGATCCACCCGAAGACCTGGGCGTGTCCATGCGCCTGAATCCAGCTGGGGGAAACTGCAAGCGCTGCCCGTCGACTGCTGATTGAGATCAGGTTCCAAACGCCGAGGAAGGTGCCCGGCAGCAGCATGAAGACGAGTCCAGTGCCAATGTACAGTGTGAGAAGCCGTGACAGTGTGTCTCTCGTTCCGATTGAATGGAGAAAATCTCTTCCGGCGTAAGCTGCCTTCCTAGGCGGGCTTCAATGCAAGTAGCGACTGCCGGAGTGACTGCCGGGGCGCCACTCGGCTTCCGGCTTGGCTGGCGGCTACTTTGAGTCATCGATCACCTGCAAACTGCAACTCTGCGGACCGTCAGAAGGCACAAACGGCGTGTCGGCTGCGACTTCACTTTCCGGCGATTTTCGCCGCCTCGGTTGGTAAACGCAGCAAGGTTCCTCGGCAAAGACATCACTGGTCAGCGCAAATGCACGGGCGCGTGAGCCGCCACAGATCTCGCGGAACTCGCAATCGCCGCACTTGCCCTTCAGGTTTCGGTAGTTACGCAATGACGTGAACAGCGAGGAATGGCGATAGAGGTCGGTCAGAGACTGCTTGCGAATGGAGCCGGCCGAGATGCGCCTACCGTCCTGGCACCCTTCGGCGCATTGGAGAGTAGAGCTGGAACCTGCCACGCCCGCCGCAACGCGCAAGACAGCGGACTTTTGGTTTATACTGCTGAAACGGCCCATGGTCCCGATGTCCGGCCGTTCCTGCCCAAGCCTGTGCGCCTGTACGACGCGGCTATGCCCCCATTGGAGGAAAATGTCATGGCAATTACAAGCGCCAAAGCAAGTGCGCTTAGAGGAACCCAAACCCACGAGAATCTGAAGCAGGCATTCGCCAGCGAATCGCAATCCAATCGGCGATATCTGTACTTTGCAAAGCAGGCGGATGTGGAAGGCTACCCAGACGTAGCCGGACTGTTCCGCGATACTGCCGAAGGAGAGACCGGCCACGCATATGGCCATCTTGACTACCTGCGGCTAATTAGGGCAATTATTTACTTGACTCGACCATTATGCCAAGCGCATAATCCGAGCCGGTAGATTTTTGCCGATAAACCAAAACGTAGTTTTCCATAAGGAAGGTTTATCGTGCAATTGCCCTATATCTCCATTCGAGAGATTGCGAGAATTCTACATCCATCGCGCAATCCCGAAAAGAGGCACATCGTGATTTTCGAGTTCTACTGCGATGAGAGCCACGACAATCCCAAGGTACGGAAGACTGAGCCAAAGAATTATGTGGTGGGTGGATTCTTTGGTTCTGAGCGGGCATGGAGGAGGGTTGAGAGTTGCTGGGCCAGCAAGAATGAGCGCGTCAATGTTCTCCGATTTCACGCCGCCCATTTAAACGCCGGAACCTATGAATACGAGGGATGGGGTGAAAATCGGAGGCTAAGGTACAGCAAGGATATGCTTCGGATCATAAAAGATCAGAAACAGAAGCTGCACGGATTTGCTTACGGAATACATGTGGATGACTATCGGCGCATTATAAGTTCAGATGGACAGCGGAAGATGGGGCATCCATATCTGGTGTGTTTCAAAGCAGCAATTGCCTCTGTTGCTCAGCAAATGGACATGTTCGGATTTCCGAAAGAGGATAAAGTAGCCGTCTTGATTGATCACAACGCCGAAGAAATAAATATTGGAAGCCAACGCTTTAGGCTGGACGCTGCTGCCGTAAACGTATTCAACGAAACGAGAGACAGTCCTGCCTGCACCTATCGGCACAGATTGGCCACCTGTACTCCTGGCGCGTCGGAAGATTTTGTTTGTCTGC
>JBEKQR010000268.1:0-6499 GCA_049519515.1 Candidatus Korobacteraceae bacterium | reverse complement strand
GTCTACCAGGTCTTCCAGCGCTCCCACGCGCTGCTCTGCGGCGTTCGCTATGTGCTGGAACTGCTGCGCCATCTTCCTCCCGAGGTGCAAGTCCACGGCCTGGAAGACGGCAGCCGCATCGCGCCCATGGAAAGCGTTCTGCACATCTCCGGACCCATAACCGAGCTGCTGGAGCATGAGACCGTTTACCTCGGTCTGCTGTCGCGCATGACCCGGGTGGCAACCAACGTGCATTCGGCGGTGGAGGCGGCCAAGGGAAAGCCCCTGCTGTTCTTCGCCGCCCGCTTCGACGTTCCTGAAGTCCAGGAGTATGACGGCTACGCCGCCAAGGTGGGCGGGGCGGCCGGCGCCTCCACCGAGGCCGAAGCGCGCGCTTTTGCCGCTCCCGCCCTCGGCACCATGCCGCACGCCCTGATCGCCGCCTTCAAAGGCGACACCGTCAAAGCCGCTCTGGCCTTGGCCGAGGCCCTTCCCCGGGAACCAATCTGGGCGCTGGTGGATTTCGAGAACGACTCGGCCCGCACCGCCGTCGAGGTATTTCGCGCTTTCCGGGAGCGCGGCCTTAAGCTCTCCGGTGTGCGCCTGGACAGCGCCCAAGACGTGATCGACAAAACCCTGCAAAGAATGGGAATTCAGAAAACAGGCGTGAACGTCGAACTGGTCCGGGAAGTCCGCCGCTCGCTCGACGAAGCCGGCGCACAGACGGTCAAGATCGCGGTCAGCGGCGGCTTTACGGCGGCAAAAATCGCCGAGTTCGAGACCGCCGGGGCGCCGGTGGACGCCTACGGCGTCGGCGAATTCTTTTACGGCGGCTCCACGCCGTTTACCTCCGACATCGTCGGCTACTACGAAGGGGAAAAGTTCGTCGAATGCGCCAAGGTGGGCCGCGAATACCGGCCCAACCCGCGCTTCAAGCGGCTGAGGTGATGAGGCGGCTTGAAGATTATCTATACTCTACCGTGGAAGCGCCGGGCTTCAGCCCGGCGAATGGCGGCCGGGAAGTGAATGGGCTTTAGCCCCTGTGGTTGAACATCCCGTGTTTTTCAATTCACTCAACAAGGTTGACGCAGCGGCTGAAGCCGCACCACATTTGACGCCCTGATTCCCACGCCTGAAGGCGTGGGCTTCCACCATTCTTAAACGATGTAACCGGGAACCACAGTGCTCGCGAAGGTGGGGCACCACGCTCTTGTCACAACGAAGCCTTAAAAATGCCTTCGCGGTCAAGGAGCTCCGGTCTTTCCATCCAGTTATAGCCAGCAGGAAGCTCGAAGATGCTATCGGGGACGACCATGTCGCGAAGGTTCTTTACTTCATATGTAATCGTACCCAGTTCGTAGCGAATAGTGATCCCCAATTTCTCATCGGTCCAATAGTAGACATGGTACCCGCGCGGATCCCAGAGATCCCATTTCTGTACTGTCCGTCCGTCTCTCTGCTCAGCACCTAATAATTTACATTTGGATGGCACGGTGGCATTTGGGCACAATGAACCATTCGTCATTTCCGGCGCGAAGGTGGATAGGTCCTTGTTAAAAAGGTCATTATAAGTCTTCGTCCTGGGAGCAATCCTCCAGCCTCTCCTCTTATTAAGGTCGAACACGTCCGCGATTACTCCCCAATCGAGCCGAAGCCGATCCTTACCAACATAAATTGTTCCAGTGAGCATGGACCCATCAGCGCTCCGCGAATCCAAAACAATGTCACCGACAATGCAACGCTTTGTATTGCACCCAACGATTACAGCCAAGAGAAAGACCAGCGACGCGACCATCCTAGGAATCTTATGCAACGAATCCATGCCTCTAACTTCCCCCAAGCGATATGCTTTCGATGGTTGGCCGGGTGCCCCAGGTCCCGCGCCGCGTAGTTCGGCGCTGACCTGGGGAATTTTGGGCAGCCGCGCCCGGCTGCCCATCGTCTCTACTTCACCGCCCCGGCCAGCGCCTGCGCCCAGGCTCCCGAGCCAACCAGCGACACGCCGCCATCGCAGGGCACGACTGCGCCGGTGATGTATTTGGCCGCATCGCTGGCCAGAAACAACGCCAGCTCGGCGATCTCTTCTTTTTCGCCGTAGCGCCGCAGCGGAATTGCGCCGGCCAGCGATGCCGTCATCTCCGCGGTCGGCGTAAGCCGCTTCATCCCTTCCGTCCCGGCTATCGGCCCGGGCACGATCGAGTTCACTCTCACTCCGAGCGGTCCCCACTCAATGGCCAGCGTGCGGGTAATCATGTCCACCCCAGCCTTGCCCGCGCAAACATGCGACTGGTAAGCCATGGGCAGGCTGGCCTGCGGCGCGGAGATGTTGATCACCGCCGCTTCCGGCTTGCGCAGGTGCTCGAAGGCGGCGCGACAGGCATTGAACGTGCCCAGCAGATCGATGTCCACCACCGCCTTGAATCCGGCGGCAGACATGGCGCTGGCCAAGGCGGGGAAGTTTCCCGCCGCCCCGCACACCAGGATGTCGAACTGGCCGAGTTCGCCGGCAATTTTTTTGAGCGCCGCGCTGAGGTCCTCATACTCGCGGACATCGGCGGCTGCGGCCACCGCCTGTCCACCGAGCTTGGCGAGTTCAGCGACGGCGGCGTCGAGTCGCGCCTGTCGCCGGCCAATCAGGCCGAGCTTGGCTCCGTGCCGCGCGAAACAACGGGCAATCGCCAGGTTGATGCCGCTGCCGCCGCCGGTAATAACAGCGACCTTGCCGGCCAACAGGTCAGGCTGAAAGACATCGCTCATAGTTCGCCGCTCTCCATCAACGTTTCACGGTTTCAAGGTTTCAAGGTTTCAAAGCTCTAGAGCAAATCAGCTTCTGGTGTAGCCATATTTTTGGGTGTCATGCTGAGCGGCTCCGCAGGAGACGCGAAGCATCCCAAGAAGACTACCCCAATCCGCGCTGCTCGGAGTTTTTCTATAGAAAACTATCAGCGCCGTTTCGCCGCAGGCAGCAATGGGATGCTTCGGTCCGCCACCCGGCGGCCCTCAGCATGACACTTCGAAAGCGGACACAACTCCTGCAACTGCCCCAGGGTTTCAAGCTTTATTCACGTTGTCTCGTGAATCTTGTGACCTTGAAACCTTTCTTCACTTCTTCGGACGGCTCGCTGGTGGAACCATGCCGTTCATGCGGAAGTAGACGACCATCTGGCCGTAGTGATCGCGCAAATCTGCGATCAGGGCGACGGCCAGGCCGAGCCGGGTCGCCTGTCCGGCGCCGAACGGGCTCGGCATCGGCTCGACCATATTTTTCTCCGTTATGGTGCCGAGCGCCTTATGCGCGTAGGCGAAAGAATCGCCGAGAAGCTTTACGATCTACGCCTTGGTCTTGGCATTTTCCACGACGTCGAGTGCAACCGGCGGCTTCTCTCCGGCAATGAAACCTCCGATGCGGTAGTTCTGCCTGGCCAGCATCTTTGCCTGCCCGGCGAAGCTGCGAACCCCGGCGAACTCGCCGTTGCTGGGCACAAAATTGAATTTGGCCTCCGGCATCTCGTTAGCCATCGGCAGAGCGTCATTTTCCACTCGCGAGAGCTGCTGCTGCAGAACAGCGGAGACGCTGGGCGCGCCAGCCGTCACCGGCATCTTTTGCTGTGCGGCCGCCACGGCCGGCAGCAGCGCTAAAGCTACAACCAGAAACTTGTTCAGCATCCTGTCCTCCTCGTTCATTACCGCAAAAAATTCCCCGGTCAAAGCAAAAATGTTGGTGATGGAGTTTCAAACTTTACAAAGTTTCAAGGTAACAAGGTATCGTATCGGAGCTCGTTGAGGAAATCCTGTATAGAATAAAGGGCATAATCACAATCCTGCCCCGCGGCGCAAAGCGCGCGTGGCGACCTATGGAGTCATTAGAATGCAAACGCCCAAACCGCAGGCAGCCGCAGACGCGCCCTTCGCCGGCGAAAACTGGAATTCCTACGTTGAAGATTTCGCCAAGTCCGCGCACGAGGCGGTCGACTGGATTGCCGGCTACCTGAGGCAGACGCGCCGCCATCCGGTTCTGCCGGCGGTCAAACCCGGCGAGCTGATCGACGCTCTTCCGGCGCACGCGCCCGAGCAGGGTGAGCCGTATTCCGCCCTGTTGCGCGACTTCGAGCAGAAGATCATGCCCGCCGTCACTCACTGGAACCATCCCGGCTTCATGGCCTACTTCGGCACCACCGGCTCCGCGCCGGCTATTCTGGGCGAGATGCTGGCCGCGGCCCTGAACACTAACGGCCTGCACTGGAAGACCTCTCCGGCGGTCGCCGAACTGGAGCAGGTGGCGCTGGGCTGGCTGCGCGAGTGGATCGGCCTGCCGCCGGAGTTTTTCGGCATCATCTTCGACACCGCTTCCACCAGCAGCATGCACGCGCTGGTGGCGGCGCGCCAGTTCGCCTGCCCGGAGGCGCGGGTCGAGGGCTCGGCGCGCGGCATGACCGTGTACACCTCCGAGCAGTCGCACTCCTCCATCGAGAAGGGCGCCATTGCCATCGGCATCGGGCAGAACTACGTGCGCAAGGTGCCGGTCGACGGCGAATTCCGCATGCGCCCCGACGCGCTGGCGCGCCTCATCGAGGACGACGTGCGCGCCGGCCACAAGCCCATGTGCGTAGTGGCGACCGTGGGCACGACCTCGACCACCAGCGTCGACCCGGTCGCCGAAATCGTCGAGATCTGCGAGCGCCACGGCGTCTGGCTGCACATCGACGCCGCCTATGCCGGCTCGGCCGCCATTCTTCCCGAATACCGGCACATCCTGCGCGGCGCCGAACGCGCCCATTCGCTGGTAATGAACCCGCACAAGTGGATGCTCACCCCGATCGATTGCAGCGTGTTCTATACCCGCTACCCGGACATCTTCCGCCAGGCTTTTTCCCTGGTTCCGGAATATCTGCGCGCCTCCGAAGACCCGCGCGCGGTCCACCTGATGGACTACGGCGTGCCGCTCGGGCATCGTTTCCGCTCGCTCAAGCTGTGGTTTGTGATGCGCTACTTCGGGCGCCAGGGCGTTGAGCGCATTCTGCGCTCGCACATCGCCATGGCGCAGCAGTTCGCCGCCTGGGTGGATGCCGACGCCCGCTTCGAGCGCGTCGCTCCCGTTCCTTTCTCCGTGGTCTGCTTCCGCTACCGCGGCACCGACGAGCAGAACAGGCGCCTGATGGAGGCGGTAAATGCCAGCGGCAAAGTGTTCCTCTCGAACACCGCGCTCAACGGCAAGTTTGTTCTGCGGGTGGCCATCGGGAACCTGGGGACGAGCTCCGAAGACGTCAAGCTCGTCTGGGAGCTGCTGTGCAAGGCGGCCGGAAAGAATTAGGGGATAGGGAATAATGGGTAGGGAGTAGGAACAGTAAAGGATACGCGGAAGCTGTCACTAATCCCTAGCCCCTATCCCCTATACCCTGTTATTACCTCGCGTATCTCAGCGCCTCGCGCAGTTCTCTGATGGCCTCCTCGATTGCCCTGATGGCTGTCTCTTTATGGCCGCCAAAATTGTGCGGGGCGGCCCGCAACTCTTTTCTCGCCTCCTCCAATTCAGCGATCGCGGAGCGGATACGCGGATACCGTTCAGCCGGCGGCAGCAGCAGGAGCTGGTTGACGCCGGGCGGCGATACATTGTTCTGGGCAAACACCGGCGCGCAAAGCGCCCCAATCAGCACTGCGGTGAAGGCAAGCTTTCGAATCCTCATCTCTTCTCCTTTCGCGATAGGCGCCAGCCACAAGCTGGCGCGAGTGGTGGACAATACCTCACCGTGCCGAAGAAATGCAAGTGGCTCGCCTGCGAGTCTGCCCCGGAGCTCTACCCGTGATCGTTTAACGTTGCACGTTGCACGAACCAGCGAGGGATTTATTAATCGCGAAACGGGAAACGGCTTTACAGATCGATGTGCAGGCGCAGCGACGGCACCAGCACCGGGCCCCGGTCCCGGTTGTAGCCGGGATTGTTGATGTGCTGCAGATCGAAGGAGGCGAACGCGCCGCGCCAGATGTGCATGGTGTAATAGAACTCCAGGATGTTCTCGCGCCCGTAGTTGAGGTTGCCGTCGCCCAGCAGGAAGCCCAGCCCGCCCAGCCGCAGATATTCCTGGTGGTCGCTGGAAATTCCGTTGCTTACGAATGCCAGGCCGGTTTTGTCCTGGCGGCGCTTCCAGGGCCGTCCGGCGAAGTCGGCGGCCAGCAACACCGTGTTGTCCACCTCGGTATAGATGAACGATTCGTGCCGGCCCTCGTTCCATCCCCAGCGCGCCGCTACGCGCAGATCGCGCGTCAGCTCCTGTTCCGCATTGAGGCCGAAGCCATACTTGATGGTTCCCTGCTGCCGCGTGCTCTCGATGATCGGCGTGAGTATGCCAATCCCATGTTGTAAAAGCGAAATCGCCTGGCTGTAGTCGCCCATGTTGCCGTGATTGATAAAGGAGAGCGCCCGAAAGACGGTCTTGCGCTCCTGTAGCAGCTTGGGGCGCAGTTCGAACTCGATGTTTTCCGACCGCGCCCGCGTGATGTTGGCATCCAGGTTTTCGCCGTT
>JBEKQR010000267.1:0-6529 GCA_049519515.1 Candidatus Korobacteraceae bacterium | reverse complement strand
GATCCGGCAATGCATGACTGGCCTGTGCCCTCGAAAATGGAGACAGTGGCGGCTTCGGCTGCCGCCGTCAGGTTGGCATCGGCAAAGATGATGTGTGGAGACTTTCCGCCCAGCTCCGCCGAAACCGGGATCAGCCTTTCTCCCGCGAGCTTGGCGATTCTCCTGCCCACCTCGGTTCCGCCGGTGAAGGAGACCATGCGCACCGCGGGATGCTGTACCAGTACATCGCCGATCTGGCCGCCTGCACCCGACACTACGTTCAGAATGCCTGGGGGCACGCCAGCGTCCAGCGCGATCCTGCCCAATTCGATCCCGCAACTCGGGGTCAGCGACGCGGGCTTCAGCACAACCGCATTGCCGCCGGCTAGCGCCGGCGCCAACTTGCTGCATGCCAGAGTCATGGGCGAGTTCCAGGGCGTAATTGCCGCCACCACGCCATACGGCTCGTAAGCGGTCATCGACAGGTAGTTGCCGCGCGAGGGTGTCACCTCCGCGCCCAACACCTCGATCGCCGAGGCAAAAAAGCGAAAGCTGGCCGCCGCGGCTGCGACCTGCACCTTGCATTCATTCCAGATCTTGCCGTTCTCAACCATCTGGCAGCGGGCCAGCAAGTCGGAACGCTCCATCATCAGATCGGCAATTCTGTGCAGCAGCGCAGAACGAAGGTGAGGCAACATGTTCCGCCAAGCGGGCTTGGCGGCGGCCGTAGCGGCGGACTTTACGGCTGTGTCGATGTGCGCTTCGGTGGCGGCGCAAACCTCGTAGTTTTTCTCACCCGTCGCCGGATTGATGGAGGTTATGCAGCTTGGAGTGTCGCTGACCCATTCTCCGCCAATCAAGAACGGCCTGGGTTGCGCTGCTGTCGCGGTGGACATGCTTGATCTCCTCTTGGTGTTACGGCCGATAAATCTCGTTCATCGTCCGCTGGCCGGCTGTGCGGCTCCGGCTTCCATGGGGCCATGCAGCGGCCGCCGCGTCATGGTGAGAATGACGACGGTGCCGATCAATGCGAGCACGCCGGCGATGGCAAATGCGCTGTCAAATCTGCCGGTAGCCTTGACGATGTACCCGGTCACGATAGGCGCAAACAGGCCGAAGGTGTTGCCCCCTAACAGGAGCATGCCGAACACAGTACCTGCCACCCTGTGATCTTCGATCAAGTCATTGGTCAAGGCGTACATGAACATCAGAACCGTGGTGTTGCACGACAGTACCACGGTAATGATTGCGATAATGGCGAACGAGCTATTCACTGTACTGATCAGCAGGACGACGCTGGTGAGCATCACGAACAGCGCTACCTGATTGCGCCGCTTGCCCTGCCCGCGGCGCTCCGTGGTGAGTATGCGGTCGCTGATGTTGCCGAGGGTGATCTCGACCAATCCGCCAACCAGATAAGGAATAGCGGTGTAGATGCCGGCCTTCATCAAGTTCATGCCGCGCGCCTGCACCAGGTACGAGGGCAGCCACGCCAGAAACAGGTACTGCATGTAATTCGTGCACCCCTGAGTTATGAATAGTCCCCACATGCTTTTCTGCCGCAGCAGGGGTTTCAGGGACTGCGCGAAGCTGAGCCTACGAACACCACTGCGCGTCGCAGATGTCGCAGCACCGTCCCGTGTCTGCAAAATGTACTGCCGTTCGCTTTCGGGCAGCCAGGGACACTCTTCGGGGGGATGGAACCATTTTAGCCAGAATGCGAGCCAGATGAAACCGAGCGATCCAAAGACGACGAAAGATGTCCGCCAGCCGGTGTGCAGTACCACCCACGCTACCAGCGGAGTCGTCAAAGCGATGCTGGCGAACACTCCCGCATGGAATATGCCGGTGGCAAAGCCACGCTCTTCGGCTGGATACCACTGCCGGACGACTTTGTTGCACATCGGGAAGCAGGTCGCTTCGCCCATACCCACGCCAAGGCGGACAATAATCATGCTGGCTAGGTTCCACACCGCCCCGGTCAGCATCGCCGCTGCCGACCATATAGAGATGGCGATTGCGGCGATGCGGCGCGCTCCAAAGCGGTCGGATGCCCACCCCGAAGGAACCAGGAAGGCAACATACGTCCACAGGTATGCGGAGAATACCCACCCCATGATGGCGGCGTCCCAGTGGAAGTGCTTGGCGACAACCGGGGCGGCGATCGACAAATTGACACGATCGACGTAGTTAATCACCACGTTGAAGAACAGGAAGAGCACCACCCAGAAGCGCTTGCCCTGCAGTAGTGATGAAGGCTTTGTCTCGGCCATTTTGCGATGCTCCTCTCGCCGGCGTCAGCGCTGCGGGCGCCGGGATACGATTACTCAAAGTCATAGAGATGGACCGGGTTGTCGACCAATATGCGCCGGCGTAGGGCAGCGTCCGGAATCCACACGGCGAGTGCATCGGCCAGATCGCCAGCGTTCGGGACACGGGCCGCATTCGGATGCGGCCAATCGGTGCCCCACACACACCGGTTGGGCGCCGCCGCAGCCAGCTCCCGCGCCAAAGGAGCTACATCCGGGTGCAACGGCCACTCGATGGAAATGCGGTATGGCCCCATGAGTTTGAACCAGACATGTTCCAGCCGCGCGAGCCTGAGCAGGCTCTCAAAACCTGGCGACCGCACGCCATCGGCCGCCTGCACGCGAGCGAAATGGTCGATAACGCACGGCACCGGCAGCCGCGCGATTGCCGCTTCGAACGACGGTGCTTCGCTGATGCGAACAAAAAACTGCAAATGCCAGCCGAGCGGCTTGATGCGCTCCGCCAGCAGCGGTGCTTGCGCCAGGCCGACCGCTTTGGTTTTCGAGGCTACATTGATGCGCACTCCGCGCACGCCTGCCCTATGCAGGGCATGCAGCTCATCGTCGCCGATCCTTTCGTCAATGACTGCCACCCCGCGGAAGCGGAAAAGGCCGGAGCTCAAGCCCGCCAGCATGCAGCGATTGTCCGTTCCATAGATGCTGGGTTGCACCAGGACAGCGCGTTCACAGCCAATCGTGCGCAGCATGCGGATATAGTCCCCGGGCGACGCATCCGGCGGAATAAACGATGCGTCGGCAACATAAGGGAAGCTCTGCTGCGGCCCGAAGACATGCGCGTGGCAATCGCAGGCGCCCGCTGGCAAGCTTACACGCGGCTGGCGGGTGTCAGGGTCCGGGCCGGGAATGGTCGCGGCCCGTATCAACTCGGTGGTGTTTTTCATATTCGCTTCTTTGCTCATCCGAGGGCGGCTGGGCCCACAGCCGAATCTCGCCGCGAACGCAGCTATGCCTTCGGCTTTTTCTTCGCGATGATCCTCTCCAACTCTTCCACCGGAGCTCCGCTCTGGAGTGCCTTTTCCATGCCTTCCTCGACTTCGGTCATAACCTTCAGATTCTCCAGCACCTTCGGCAGCAATTCCAGCGGGATGACCACGACTCCATCTTCGTCGGCCAGGACGATATCCCCGGCTTTCACCTGCACCCCGGCAATATTGATGGGCACATTGTGACCGATCACCGCCGAACCCCTTGGCTTGTCCACCGTGCTGATGCCGACGCACCACAGCGGCTGCCCTAGCTGCCGCCATCCCGCCACATCCCGAGCCCCGCCATAGACGACATTGCCCAGAATTCCAGCTTGTTTGGAGCAAGCTGCCTGATTGTCGCCGGTGAAGTGCTGGGGCAATCCCTGCGCATCGACCACCAGGACGCTGCCGGGGGCGGAGGCGCGGATAGCGCGATACATGGTCAACTTGGCCGCTCCCGGCTGGGGCTTCCCGAAAAGAATGGTGCTTGCCGGGCCAACAACTTTGGCGTCCTCGAAGCCACTGGCCGGGCGTATTCCGAGCAACCCATTGCCACCTTCCATGCCGGCCATCGCTAGCGCGTCAGCGACCATGCCGGAACTCATCTTTTGCAAGATCTTCAGTGCTTCGTTCACTGCAGCCGCATGGGCCATTGCTTTCTCTCCTCTGATTCTGGCGATTATCTTCGTGCTGATGCTAACCGATCTGTGTCGTGCCGGCCTGTAAGTAACGGCACAGGAGGCGCTGCGGGCCGCCAGGCAGCGAGCGCCTGGAGGAGCCTTGAGCAGGCCGCGAGACGACTGAGGATCGCTACCCCGCAGTCTGCCGAAGCTTCAACTCCTGCCAATTCACGATGCTTTTTTCGTCGACTACTCTTCCCTCGGTAAGCATCGAATTTATGTTTCGCGAGGATTCGCGAACCACAGCTTCCATCGATTCATTGGTGCCACCGGCAGTATGAGGGCTCAAAATAACTCGTTCTATCTTGGCCAGCGGGTGGTTCTGATCGATGGGCTCGGCCTCGTAAACATCCAATCCCGCGCCGAGCAGGTGTCCCGACTGCAGAACCTCGACTAGCGCCTTTTCGTCGACCACCGCTCCGCGACTGGTGTTAATCAGGACTGCCGTTGGCTTCATCGCCAGCAACCGCTCCTTGTTGATCATATGGTTCGTCAGCTCAGTCAGAGGGACATGGAGCGTAACCACATCGGACTCCCGGATTAAAGTATCGAGGGCCATGAAGGTGACGCCCAAGTTCTGTTCCTGTTCTGGCATATGGTACAGGTCATTGTAAGCGACCTTGCATTCAAAGCCCCGCAGCAGTCGCGCCACCTGGCGGCCAATGTTCCCAAGTCCTATAATTCCCACCTTCTTACCAGAAAGCTCGTAGCAGGTATCACGCAGAACGGCCTTCAGCCAGAGGCCTTCATTCACCAGTTTACCGTGTGCGGTCGTAAGGTGTTTGTAGACGGCCAGCATTAACATGACGGCGTACTCGGCCACCGAACGCGCGTTCTGCCCTACCGCGTAACCGACTGGGATGCCGCGCTGGGAGGCTTCGGCGATGGCGATGTTGTTGACCCCGGCACCGTACTTTTGAATGAACACGCATCTCTCCGCCTTGGCCAGCATTTCCTTGGAAACTCCCTTGGTGTGGGTGATCAGTACGTCCGCGGTAGGGACATGGAGATCGCGCTGCGCATTATTATCATCCGAGAAGAAGATCTCCGCTTCACTAGTTATGTACCTGCGGCTTAGCAACTTTGTTTTCTCGGAGATCCTATCCACCACCAAGACTTTCTTTTTTGCGCTCATACCCGTAAGCCTCCACTCGTTATGAGGGTTATCGCTTGCTGCCAACAGCAAGTCGCCTTTTTCCGGACGGCGTTAGCCTAAGCCAGCGCGCCAGGCTGGTCCAATTGTTAAATCCGATCTGCCGAATAGCTCCTGGCAATGGCGGGATTGTCCTCCTATTTTATTTCAATCGGAACCGCCGGCGAATGCCGGCAGGCAAGCAAGAATGCTTGCCAGAGAGCGCGGTTCTGGCGTAACGTCCGAAGCGAGATCACGCTAGCTGGCTGTTCGCTAACGGGAATAACTGGAGGAACCCGCGTTGGCACACGTTGAGCAAGAACCGGAATTCAGGGCGATGCCCCTGAGCTGTGATGCTCATTTCCACGTGTTCGGCCCCGCCGAACGCTATCCCTATGGCTCCGAACTGCGCTATAAGCCGCCGTATGCTCCGCTCTCGGATTATCTCGCACTGGCATGCCGCCTTGGTTTTGAACGGATGGTCTTTGTTCAGCCCAGCGCCTATGGCCGCGACAATGCTTGCCTGCTCGACGCCATGCGCGAGATGGGCGCAGCTTGCAGAGGAGTGGTCGACGTTGACGAGAATGTCCCCGATGCCGAACTCGATCGCCTCAACGCCATTGGCGTGCGTGCGGTTCGTATCAATGTGTCGCCTGTCCACCGTCCGGAGGCGGGCTTGGCCGACAAGTTGCTGCCGCGCATTCAAACACTCGCGAGACGTTGCGGCGAAATCGGCTGGCACCTGGATTTTCTGCTGCCGGGCTGGTTGACCAATGAACTTCTTGGCCTCATGGGCAAGCTTAAGCTCGACTTCACCATGGCTCATATGGGCATGTTTCTGGCGCGCGATGGTGTGCAACAGCCGGGATTCCAGAGCCTGCTCGATCTGCTCCGCCACGGCAACGGGCACTGTTGGGTAAAGCTCATGGGAGTGTACCGCATGTCCACCATGCCCGGTTTTGTCGATGCAGCGTCAATGGCACGTGCGCTTGTCGAAACAGCTCCCGACCGGCTTATCTGGGGGAGCGATTACCCGCATCTTTCCTTCGCCGACCGTGTGGGCACAGTTGAACTCTTCAACTTGCTCGGCCGCTGGGCACCTGACGAAGCGACCCGACGCAAAATACTGGTTGAAAATCCTCAGAAACTCTTCAAGTTCAGCTCCGGGAAAAATAAGGCATGATAACTCAAACCGGAATCGTCGTACTTTCCAAAAACTCGATCTGATTAAGGTGGCCTCCGCCCACAGAGTGCGTGGGGATGAGGATGATAAGCTGCAGAGATGCCGAAAGCCCTGGATCCGTTCCAGTTCGTGCTCATCGCCGTCGCCGGGTGGATGAACCAACAGCAACGACAGGTCATTGATTATCTGCAAGAGGAGAACCGAGTTCTCCGCGCGCAACTCGGCGCGCGGCGGCTTCGGTTGAATGACGACCAGCGGCG
>JBEKQR010000266.1:0-6532 GCA_049519515.1 Candidatus Korobacteraceae bacterium | reverse complement strand
CTTCTCCTATGCCGAACTCGAGGAGCACGCCAACCGCCTAGCCCATTATTTGCGGAGCCTCAGCGCCGGCCCCGGAACGCTGATCGGCATCGCACTCAACCGCTCCGAACGACAGATCTTCGCCCTCCTCGGTTGTCTCAAGGCGGGAGCGGCCTATGTGCCGGTTGACCCCACCTACCCGGATGAGCGCATACGCCACATTGTGGATGAAGCCGAAATCACGGTGCTTATCACTGAGCAGAATCTGGTGGAGCGCTTCGCACGGGTCTTCACCGGGCAGGTGGTGGTGCTCGATACCGATGCCGCCAAAATAGCCGAACAGGACGCTTGGCGCCTCACGCCTGCCGACACCGGGTTAAAGCCAGACGACCTCTGCTACGTCATCTACACCTCGGGCACGACAGGACGGCCCAAGGGTGTCATGACCGAGCATCGCAACGCCCGGCATTTCGTCGAGGCATTCAATGAGGTCTGCATCACTACGGCCGAAGACCGTGTCTTCCAGGGCTTCTCACTTGGCTTCGACGGTTCGGTGGAAGAGATCTGGATGGCGTTTTCGAATGGCGCGACGCTGGTCGTAGGCAGCAACGACACGCCGCGATTCGGCAACGACCTGGCACGCTACCTCGCCCAGCATGGCGTGACCTACCTGTCGACGGTGCCCACCATGCTGACGACGATGACTGAGACCGTGCCGTCGCTGCGCCAACTCGTCGTCAGCGGCGAAGTCTGCGCTCCCGAGCTCGTGGCCCGCTGGGCGCAGGCTGGGCGGCGGATGCTTAATGTCTATGGGCCGACCGAAGGCACCGTGAACACGACGGCAGCACTGTGCCAGCCGGGCCGGCCCATTACCATCGGCCGGCCCCTGCGCGGCTACGAAACCTTGGTCCTTGATGACGCCAGGCGTCCGGTGCCACCAGGCACGAAGGGCGAGCTTTACGTCGGCGGCGCCGGGGTCGCCCGCGGCTATCTCAAGCAGCCGGACCTCACGGCCCGAAGCTTTGTCCCGTCGCCCTACGACGACGGCGGCCGGCTCTACCGCACGGGCGATCTGGTCTGCGTCAATGAA
Source organism: Candidatus Korobacteraceae bacterium (assembly GCA_049519515.1). Lineage (GTDB taxonomy): Bacteria > Acidobacteriota > Terriglobia > Terriglobales > Acidobacteriaceae > CAWBRT01. Next base: position 5,463 of record JBEKQR010000266.1, on the reverse strand, counting down.
GACGGCGAGATCGACTTCTTTGGCCGCATCGATAGCCAGGTAAAAATTCGCGGCTATCGGGTCGAGCTGTCGGAGATAGAAAACGTGCTGCTCGAGCAGGCCTCTATCGCCTCGGCGGTGGCGAGTCTGTGCGAGCGCGACGGCATGCCTTACCTGGCGGTCCATGTAGTGCTCGCGCAGCGCTCGGCCGCGCTTGATCACGCCAGCCTGCTCGCTAAGCTGCGGGAGCGGCTTCCCGCCTACATGGTCCCGGCGTATCTCGACGTTGTTGACGCCCTGCCAATGCTGTCCAGCGGCAAGGTCGACCGCAAACGGCTGCCGCCACCGGCGTCGCCGCTGATCGACGAAACCGCCGCGGATTCGCCGCCGGCAAACGCCCTGGAACGCAAGATTGCCGATGTTTGGGCGGCAGTATTCAACAATCCGCAGATCGGGGCACAGCAGGATTTCTTTCTCGATCTCGGCGGCCACTCGCTGCTGGCGGCGCAGATGGTCTCCCACTTGCGCAGCCGCGCCGGCCTGCATATCGCGGTTCGCGACGTCTATTCCTTTCCCACCATTCGCAAGCTTGCCGAGCACATTGCGGCACAGGCGCCGGATACCACCGGCAAATCTTCGGCCCCGCCGTTCATTCCGGCCAGCGTAACGCGCGCGCCGTCCTTTGCCCTGACGCTCTCGCAGCTCAGCTTCATCTTGGGTTTCGGGGCCATTCTCTCGCTGCCGTTGACGATTCTGGTTCCAATCGTCGATGGTATCTTGCGCGGCCGCATCAGCCTGGCTGACCCGGTCACGATTGTTCTTCTCCTTTTATTGTCCCCCGCGCTGTGGCCGGTGATGATTGCGCTCAGCATCGGGGCCAAGTGGCTGATCATCGGCCGCTACCGGCCGGGGGCTTATCCGCTTTGGGGCAGTTACTACCTTCGCTGCTGGCTGGTATCCAGGCTGCAAGCACTGAGCGGCGCCGGGTTGTTCGTAGGCACGCCGCTGATGCCGGTTTACTACCGCCTCATGGGCGCCAAGGTAGGACGCGGCTGCGCGCTCAATACGGCGCTGTGCTCGATCTTCGATCTGATTACGATCGGCGATAACACGAGCATTGGAGCAGACACGCAGCTCGCCTGTTCCCGGGTCGAGAACGGGCATCTGCTCATCGGACGCATTGACATCGGCAGCAACTGCTTCATTGGCGTGCACTCAACCCTGGGCCTTAACGTGCGCATGGGCGATGGCTCTAGGCTGGATGATCAGTCGCTACTGCCGGACGGGGAAGTCCTGGCCAGCGGCGAGCAACGGCGCGGTTCGCCGGCGCAGCCCATGGTGGTGGATGTGCCGGAGGGTGAGCCGCTCCAGTTCGGTGCCCCGCGACGCGTGCTCTTCACCGTTGCGGCGCTGGTCCTAAGCTACCTGTCCGGATTATTTCTGGCCCTCCCCGGCATTGGCATACTCCTGATCTGGCTGAAGGCCTTCTGGGAGGGATGGATCGTACGCGCCATTCTCGTCACCGCGGCCGCGACGCCGTTGCTGGTCGTACTGGCCTGCCTGTGGATTGCGCTGCTGAAGGCAATCATCCTGCGCCGCGCCAAGCCGGGAGTTTACGAGCTGTACTCTTTCTACTACCTTCGGTACTGGCTCGCCGACGGGCTGATGCGGGCCAGCCGCACGGCATTGCTTCCGCTCTTCACCACTCTATACCTGCCGCCGTGGATGCGCCTGCTCGGGGCCAAGATCGGCCCGTATGCCGAGATGTCCACGGTATGGAACTTCACGCCCGAGCTGCTCACCGCCGGGGAGGGAAGTTTCTTCGCCGATGGCTGCATGCTCGGCGCCAAGCGCATGCATAGTGGCCGCTGGGAGATTCGCGCCAACCGGATCGGCCGCCGTAGTTTCATCGGCAACAGCGCTATACTGCCTACAGGAGCGAGCGTGGGCGACAATTGCCTGCTCGGCGTGCTATCGGCGCCGCCTTCGCGGACCGAGCCGGTACCGGATGGCAGCGATTGGCTAGGATCGCCGGCTTTCCGTCTTCCCAACCGCCAGAAGGTCGGCGGCTTCAATGACAGCCAGACTTTTCGCCCGACGCGCAAGCTCTATCTGCACCGTGCCGTCATTGATGCTCTCCGCATCCTTATTCCTACCTTTACCGGTTTCGTGCTTGGTCTGGCAGGACTTGTCGCGGCGCTTGCCACCTACGAGGCTTATGGTGTGTGGATTACCTTCGCCATCACACCGTTCTTGGGGCTCACGCTGGCGGCGATTGCCGTCGCGCTGGTGGTGGCTATCAAATGGGTGGTAATGGGCAAATTCAAGCCGGTAATTGTGCCGCTTTGGTGTCCTTATGTCTGGTGCAATGAGATGATCAACGGAGCTTATGAATCCATAATGGCGCCGGTGGTTGCCACGTTCCTGGGCACGCCATTCGCAGCGCCGCTCTTGCGCCTGCTGGGCTGCCGTATCGGCCGCCACTGCTACATCGCAACCACCCTGTTTTCCGAATTTGATCTGGTGGAGATCGGCAACCATGTTGCGCTCAACTCCGGCGTGGTGATCCAGAACCATCTGTTCGAGGATCGAATCATGAAGTCCTCGTACTTAGCCATCGATGACGGGTGCACCGTCGGCAATATGAGCGTGGTCCTTTACGATACGCACATGGAGCACGACGCTGTCCTTGGCCCGCTCTCTCTGCTGATGAAGGGTGAGATCATGCCCGCCGGCAGCCGCTGGCACGGTATCCCAACGGTTGCCGGTCGTTCGGCACATGAAATCAACTCCACCGCAGCAGGCGCAAGAACGGCGTCTACAGGAGACCTTGAAGCCGGAATAAGCCAAGCCCGCAAAAAGGCTAACCGGGAAGAACCAAGCGGGCGCGTCGCCTAGGATGAGCTCGCACCCGGATGCCCTCGGCCTTCTGCCAGTTTGCGACCCATTCTTCAAATTCCTGGAGCCGCTCCTCTTCCTCTTGGGCTTTGCGGATTCGTTCCTCTTGCTCTCGCCGTAGGCCTCTACGGCGTTGCTTAAGTAGTACGCAGAATGTCCGTACGCTTTGGCACTCCCATTCGAGTTCCCGCTGTCTGCGTAGCTCGTCCTCAATCCAAAGCTGCCGCGCCGTTCGAAAAATTGCAGTTATGCACTGAGGTAAGAGGCCTTCCAATTGGTTGCTTTTGCCATCACCCCAGTGGCCTCGCTCTCCGGTGGCATGGGTCCAAATGCAAAATGCGAGCTTTCCGCTCCGCTGGTACACTATGATCTTCTTTATCTAAGAATAGGTTAGGATGTCACCCAGCGGGCTGGGCAGCAACTCTCGATTCTTCTGCGCTCACGTGCAACTCCGCTTTGAAAGACCTCAACTAATCTTCGTGAACACCGCAACGCCCCTGGGACGGCTTTGTTTGTGATGTTCGGACGCAAGGAGTTCGGCTCTGGGGTAGCGTTTCAGCCCGTCAGTAACCGCGGTAGGCACCTCCTAGGTTTGAACTTCATGCGAAGTTATTTGCGAAATCGATAGCTGACGAAGCGCGATGTTTGTGGCTATGCTATGTGGCCCTTCGGAGCTTCGGGAGGATCTCCGTTGCCTAGAATGAACCGCGATGTCCCTATATTTCTTGCTCTCTTATTTGCCATGCTTTCCTGGGGTTGCGGATCGGGATCGTCTGTAAGCTCCCTCAATACTGCGGGCGGTACGGCAACCAGCAGCGGGAGCGTGAGCCCAGCGCCGACTGTAACTGTCACGATCAGCCCAAGCACAGCGAGTATTCTGCCCGATGCCTCCCAGCAGTTCACCGCTGCCGTCCAGAATACGACGAACACTAACGTAACTTGGATGGTGGATGGCATCTTGAACGGCGATACCGCGGTGGGAACGATTACCGGAACGGGTGCGACCATCACCTACACGGCACCGGCATTGGCGGGATCACATACCGTAAGCGCGACCAGCATTGCCGACACCACCAAGTCTGCCAGCGCGGCTGTAATGGTAACCTCGGCAAGCACCTTCCCCAGCTCGAACCACGTTTTTGTCGTTATGGAGGAAAACCAGGGCTTCTCTCAAGTGTTTCCCTCTAAGTCAGCGATCAATTGCTCTTCCGCGGGCATGCCTTACCTCTGCAGTCTGGCCAGTGTTAACGGGTTGGCCCTTAATTTCTATTCGAATCATCATGGTTCCTTGCTCGACTACCTCTACAACACCTCCGGTTCCCTATGGATGGGCAGTCCTTACAACTGCACTGGCATTGACTGTGCCTCTATCGGCGTGATTAACAAGGATAACCTTGTGCGGGCCTTAGCCAAGGCGGGTAAGACTTGGCGAGGATATTTCGAAGACATGCCGTCTAAAGGCTATATCGGTGGGGACACAGGCAATTACGTAGCTCACCACAACCCCTTCATCTGGTATTCCGATGTCGCCAACTCTGTTAGCCAGCAAGACAATATGTACCCCTTTACCCAGTTCGCCCAAGATGTGAAGGCCAATTCATTTCAAAACTTCAACTATATCGTTCCCGATCTTCTCCACGATGCTGAGGGAACTGGAGCTCAAACTTCCAGAGCCTTGTTACTCGCCGCCGACAACTGGCTCAAGGCAAACATCGACCCTCTGCTCTCGACGCCTCCCTTCCAGCCAGGGGGAGACGGAATCCTGATCGTTGTCTTTGATGAGGCGAATGTCGCAGGTGACTCGGGCGACTCTACCAGCAATGACTCCTGTTCTCCGACACAACCTTCCGGCTGCGGCGGACATATCGCGTTCGTGATGATTGGTCCCAATGTGAAGCCGGGTTCAACGACAAGCACAACCTATCATTTCCAGGACATGCTTCACACTATCATCCACCTGTTGGGCATGACTGATTACATGAACAACGCCAGCGGAGGGAAGGATATCGCGCTGCTGCCCGGTGTTCCGTAGAGCGGCAGTCGGCTGATCTGGCAGCTACGGCACAAATGTCCATTTCGCAACGACGCCTTCTAGGTCATGCTGGCACGCAAGCCGGAACAGCCCCTTGCATCCTCGTCGATGTGGTCGCTGTAGAGCAGCCAAACGTCCCGCTCTGGGAGAGCGGAAAGAAGCCGGAGTTTACGGTTGATCAGAGGCCGGTGCCAGACGAGCGCGCCGGTAAAGCCACATTCGTGCACAACCAGTTGTCCCGAAACCGCGTTCTGGGAAGCCAGCGGTGTGTTTCTGGGCGAGTGGTCGGCAATCCGGAAACTGACCTGGCCAGAATCACGGACTGGTTGGCCGGAGATCGCCTCAACACCCGTTATTTCAGAGTTGGGCGAACTCGGCCTCGCAAGCCTCGTAATGTGCCAAGAAAGTTCTAAAATCGTCTGCTAGGGCCGACCAACTAATCCCACAGAATCACTGAGTTAGCGTCGTCGCCAATTTCCCAAAATCGGAAACTTGGGTCCATTTGGGTCCAATCAGGTCTTCTACCTTCTGAACGGCCTCTTTCCCATCCGCCG
>JBEKQR010000265.1:0-6537 GCA_049519515.1 Candidatus Korobacteraceae bacterium | reverse complement strand
GAGTTTCTGATGCTGAAGGCCATCACGGCACCTAGCCACGATTCTACCGGGATTCCAAAGATTCCGCGGCCGGGCAGCTTCACACCCAGGCGAGGTTTCCGAACACCCGCTGCCACTTCTTGCGGCGCTGGTAGTTGCGCGCCAGCTCCATGTAAACGCCCAGGTAGCGGTCCAGATCCGACTGCGTGCCGTCGAAGTAGAAGTTGCGAATGGGGATGCCGCCCAGGTCCCGCGAAACGGCCGGGTAAACCGCCTCGCAGACGATCCCGTTCATGCAGGTGAACGGGCTGATGTCGATGATGCCGTCGGCGCCGTGTTTTGCCAGGTAGGCGGCCTTGCCCACCGACAGCACCATCTCGCCGAAGACGCCGTAATTTGGCAGGTAAGGACGCGCGCACTCGAACAGTTCATCGATGTGTGGCTCCTGGTAGCCGGCAAAATCATCTTTGAACGGCTCCATTATGGCGTGCTCGTCCGAAGCTTGAATATGGCCGCGCAGGCGCGCCTTCAGCATGTCCAATGTCCAGTAGCGGCCCAGCAGCTTCAGTTTCCGCAGGTGCTCGGAGTTGGTGTACTGGACCCATTCGGCGATATCGCTCAGCCAGGACTCGGCGCCGTAGCTCTCCAGCTTGCGGATCAGGTCCTCGTTGCTGAAGGCGTTCAGGCGGCAGAAGATTTCGCCCACCACTCCGATCAGCGGAACATCCGGATCGTAGTTCGCCGGCACCCGCCGGAAGCGTTCGCGGGCGTATTTCATGGCGGCGGCAATGGCCCGCAACTGGCAGTCATTGTCGGAGCAACTGTTCTCGATGGCGGCGCACAGGTCGGCCAGGCTTTCCTGGTAAACCTTATCGGCGCTGCCGGGAACCAATTCGTAGGGGCGGGTGCGTTGCAGCGCCTTGCGCAGCACGTCGGCGGAGACCAGCGCGCGCCAGCCGGCGCGCATGAAGGGCGTGGAAATCTCTCCCAGGCCGTCGTACGAATTCTGGCTGGTGGGCGAAAGGATCTGCACGTCACCGTAGCCGATCTCCCGCAGGATCTTGGCCAGGAAAGGCGCGTACTGGCCGAAGCGGCAGGGCCCTTCGGCGGTCGGCATGAAGAACATGGAGCGCTTGGGGTTGAATCCCGGCTGCTCGATGACGCGGATGAAATCGCCCACGGTAACCTTCGCCGGATAGCACTCGTCGCCGTTGCAGTGCTTGGCGCCCAGTTCGCGCGTGCGCTCGTCGGAGGCGGGCGTGGGACAGGCATTCACTCCCAGCCAGCGAAAGACGGCGGAAAAGGCCTCGGAGCTGCCCTCCGCCATGATCGGGATGTAAACGGTCTTCCCGGCCAGGGGATGATCGGGGCCGATCTTGCGGCTCAGATGACGGCAGCCGTTGGGCATCGCAGGAATCCTTTACTGTCGAGATAAGCCTCGCAGCGGGTGATGAAACCCGCGTCGTTGGCGTGCCCATCGAACTGCAGCAGCAGCGAGGGCTTGCCGCCGGCATCGTTGAGGAACGACTTTATGTAGCTGTCCGGGCCGCACTTGAAGTTCGAGATATAGACCACGTGCAGGTTGGGATGGCGGCGGGTGAGGCGGGCGGCCGCCAGGATGCGCCGCCCCGAGTTCCAGTACATATTGCGGTTGACGTCGGTGATGTCCTCGTTTTCCAGCGGCAGGAAGTCCATGGGCAGCACATCGACGCCGTATAAACTCCGCAGCTTGCGGGGAATGTCGCAGTTGACGCTGCGGTCATAGAGGTTGTAGGGACGCCCCACCAGCACCAGCGCCGGCTCCCGCGTCTGCTGCAGGCGGGCCATGGCCTGGGCGCCGAGTTCCTGCAGCGCCTGGTCGAATGCTCCCTGGGCGGCATAGGCCGCCGTGACCGCGCGGTTGTTGGCCCGGCCGGAGATTCTCAGCCGGGCGCCGAAAAACTTGGCCAGCTCTTTTTCCGCGTGCTTGCGGCCATAGCGGAAATGCGTGGTCGGATTCAGGATCTTGCCGGCTGCCTCTTCCAGTTGCGGCACGGCCTTCAGCACGTAGGGCAGCGTCTGGTTCCAGGGGCAGAGGTGCGATTCCGGATGCGCCTGGAGCAGCCAGGGCGCAACCTCGGAGTTGATCGTATTCGGCACCAGGATGTAATCGACGCCCTTGGCCAGCAGCTCCTGAACGTGGCCGTGGGCGACCTTCACCGGGAAGCAGGGTTGCGCAATCGCCAGCTCATCGCCGGCGGCGCATATCTGCCGGTCGGTGGGCGAAGAGAGGACCACGTCAAAGCCAACCTCCTGCATGTACGCGCACCAGAAGGGGAAGCGATCGTAATAGAACATCGCCCGGGGAATGCCCACCGTCGGCCGTTTGCCGCTGGGCGGCCGCAGCGCCTCGTGAAGCAGTTCCTCGCGCTGTCCCAGAAGGTCGTCCAGCAGCGGCTTGCGGTCTGTCTTGGCGCGCTTGCGGAACTTGTCGCTGCACTTGTCACCCCAGTAGCTGCGCTCGCCCTCGATCTTGAACTCTTTCATGTCGCAGAAGTTCGAGCAGGCCTTGCAGACAAACTCGCGGGAGGTGAAGTTCACTTTCTCCAGGTCGTAACCGCGGAATTTCGAGGCGCCATTGCCGGGCGCGGCGCCGGAAGACATCACGGCTAGAGGGGCTTCGCCGGGTGCCCCAGCTCCCGCGCCGCCGAGAAACTCTTTGGAGACAAGCCGCGCAGCCTGGGTGGGCGTGTCGCTTGCAGCAAATGGCTCTTTCGGCTGTTCGGCGCTGACCTGGGGAATAGCTGGGTGCTCCAGGTCCAGCGCCGTATCTGCGCTTGCCGGGGTGGGTACCCGTGTTGCTGAAGCGGCTTCTGCAACCATCGCCGCCTTTGCGCGCGTGCGCGCGCCTGAGGCTTGCATGCGCTCGCTGGCAATCAGGGCCATGCCGATGGCTCCGATGACGCCATTGTGCGGCGGCACGATGATGGGCTTCTGCAGAATCAGCGAGAAGGCGGCCGCCACGGCGTCGTTGTAGGCGGTGCCTCCCTGGAAGAAAATGGTGTTGCCGATCTTGCGCCCGCGCACCACGCGATTGAGATAATTGAGCGCCACCGAGTACGCCAGGCCGGCGCACAGGTCGCCGACCTCGGCGCCCTTCAGCAGCAGCGCCGTGACGTCGCGCTCCATGAACACCGTGCAGCGCTCGCCCAGGCGCGCCGGGCGCTTCGATGCCAGCGCCAGGGAGGCGAACTCGCCCTTGATGCTGACTCCCAGTTTTTCCGCCTGTTCTTCCAGGAACGAGCCGGTCCCCGCGGCGCAGGCTTCGTTCATGGTGAAGTCGACGACGATGCCCTTATCCAGGCGGATGAACTTGGAATCCTGGCCGCCGATTTCGAAGATCGTGTCCACCGGCTCCATGCCAAGCTGGTTGCAGACGTAGGTGGCGCCGGTTTTGTGGGCCGTGATCTCGTCATTGACGGTGTCGGCTCCCACCAGTTCCCCGACCAGCTCGCGCCCGCTGCCGGTGGTGCCCACGCCGCGAACCTCAAGGCGGTCACCAAACTTCTCTTCTATCTCCTTCAGGCCGGCGCTGACTACCTCGATGGGGCGTCCCTGGGTGCGCAGGTAGATTTCATGGAGCAGCTTGCCCTCATGATCGATCACCACCAGGTTGGTGGAGACGGAGCCGATATCGATCCCAAGATAGGCCTCGACCTTTCGTCCCGGCTTTGAACCCAGCGTCACCGGCGTTTGCTCTTGTACCCGGTGGCGCAGCAGAACGACCTTCTCCATCGAGAGCGGATCGCTGCAGGCGAAGGTCTGTTTCGCCTGGGCATGCTGCTCGAGTTGGTGAATGCGCTTGAAGCTGCGCTTGCGTGTCTCTTCAGACTCGAATATGGCCGCCCCGAGCGCGCTCATCCAGGCGTAGAGTTCAGGAACGATGAACTGGCCGTCAGCGAACTTGAAGGCCTCGCGCAGGGCTGCTTGCACGCCCCCGTTCAGGGCCACGCCGCCGATAAAGGCAACTGGGAGTTCGACTTCGCGCCCTTTGACAATGGCCGATTTGAAGTTGCGGGCTACCGCGTCGCACAGCCCGCGCAGGATCTGGTCGGTGGTGTAGCCCTTCTGCTGCGCGTGGATCATGTCCGACTTGGCGAAGACCGAGCAGCGGCCGGCGATGCGCGCGGCGCAGCTTGCCTGGCAGGCGGCGGCGCCAACCTGCTCCACCTGGTAGAGAAGCCGCGACGCTTGCTGGTCGATGAATGACCCGGTACCGGCGGCGCAGTCGCCGCTGCTGGAGTAGTCCACGATGCCCAGGTACTTGCTGCGCCCGCTGGGCTCCAGGCGCACGTACTTGGAGGTCTCGCCGCCCATCTCAAAGACGGTGCGCACCTCGGGATAAAAGAGGCGCACGCCCTTGGCCAGGGCGCGGAATTCGTTTTCAAAGTAAATGCCAAGAATCTTGGCTATCAGTTGGCTGCCGGAACCGGTTACCCGGATGCCTTCGACCGCCCTTTCGGGAACCTGCTCGTAGAGCTCGCGCAGCAGGTCAAAGGTGGACTGAATGGGACTGCCCTGAATGCGGCGGTAGCGCGAGAGCACCAGCGGCCTGCCGGCCAACCCGCTGATTTCGGGAAAATGGCCGGCAAAGAACGCCTCGGACTTGGCGGTGAGCGCCTCGAATGACGCCCTGTCCTCGTCGCCGCCAATCGCCGCCAGCTTCAGGCTGACGGCGCCAATGTCGAGTCCAATGTTGATGCTCATGCAAGCCAGGTTTCACTCAGGCAAGGGTTACACGTTGTCCTGAGAGTAACTATCCGCCAGGAAGCTCTTTACCTTCGGTAGCCGGGTACAGAAGCAGCTTAGCACCCGCCCCGGCATGGAGGGAAGAATCGCACCAGCCAGAGGCTGGATTCGGCATGTAAACGGTAGCGATTAGGGATTAGGGGACAGAGCTGCCCAGCCCCTCTTCTAGTAGAATCCAAAGGCAATGGCACCTTCCGTCGAGGCAGGGAACCCAGCTCAAGACAGCGCCTCCGGGCGCGGGGGAGCGGCAGCCGCCATGGTAGCGGCTGGCATTCTTCTGAGCCGGATTGCGGGGCTGATTCGGGACCGGGTTTTTGCCCATTTTTTTGGCAACTCGGACGCGGCGGACGCGTTTCGGGCCGCCTTCCGCATCCCTAACTTCCTGCAGAACTTGTTTGGCGAAGGGGTGCTGTCGGCCTCCTTCATTCCGGTCTATGCCCGGCTGCGGGCCGAAGGCGAAGACGAGCGGGCGTCGGAAGTGGCAGAGGCAATCTTTGCCCTGCTTTTTTTTGTCACCGCGCTGTTGGTCGCCTTTGGGATTCTTGCCACCCCATGGCTGATCGACGCCATCGCCCCGGGCTTCCGGGGAGCCAAGCGTGAGCTCACCACTGACCTCGTTCGCATACTTTTTCCCGGGGCCGGGCTGCTGGTGTTCAGCGCCTGGTGCCTGGGAGTGCTGAACAGCCATCGCAAGTTCTTCCTGTCGTACACGGCGCCGGTGATCTGGAACCTGACGCTGATCGTCGCGCTCGTCTGGCGCGGCGGGCACGTCCACGCCTCGCGCCTGGCGGAAATTCTTGCCTGGGCTTCGGTTGTCGGCAGCGGCTTGCAGCTCGGGGTGCAATTGCCGGTGGTCTTCGGCTTCCTCTGGCCTTTGCGCTTTCGCCTGCGTGCCGGCGTGGGCGAGCACGTCAGAACGGTGCTGCGCAGCTCCGGTCCGGTCTTTGTCTCGCGCGGCGTGGTACAGATCAGCGCCTACATCGATTCGCTGCTGGCCAGTTTTCTGCCCACCGGGGCGGTGGCCGCGCTCTCCTATGCGCAAACGATTTATCTCCTACCCGTGAGCCTGTTTGGCATGTCAGTCTCGGCGGCCGAGCTGCCGGCGATGTCCAGCGCCCTGGGCAGCCGCGAGGAGATTGCCAAGGCCTTGCGCGAGCGGCTGGCCGGCGGATTGGAGCGGATTGCCTTCTTCGTCGTGCCCTCGGCGGCCGCCTTCGTTGTGCTGGGAAACGTGGTGGTTGCTACCCTGTATCGCTCCGGCGTCTTCGGCGCCAATGACGTGACCTACGTCTGGGGAGTTCTGGCCGGCTCCAGTGTGGGCCTGCTGGCTTCCACCTTCGGACGCCTGTATTCCTCCGCCTTTTACGCTCTTAGGGATACGCGCACTCCGCTGAACTTTGCCGTCGTTCGGGTGGTTCTCACCCTGGCGCTAGGCTATCTGTTTGCCTTGCCGTTGCCGCCGATGCTCGGACTGGACCGCAAATGGGGCGTGGCCGGCCTGACGCTCTCGGCGGGCATTGCCGGCTGGGTCGAATTCGGGCTGCTGCGCCGCTCGCTGGCCCGCCGCATTGGCCGTCCGGCATATTCGATAGCGCGGGTCGGCAAGCTTTGGCTGGCGGCGCTGATCGCCGCCGCCCTTGGCTTTGGCCTGTGGCGCATTAGCGCCTCGCTGCATCCGGTGCTGACCGGGGCGGTTGTGCTTGTGCCTTACAGCCTGGCATACCTTCTGCTGACACGGTGGATGGGCATTTCGACGGCGGCGGAAGCCTG
>JBEKQR010000264.1:0-6545 GCA_049519515.1 Candidatus Korobacteraceae bacterium | reverse complement strand
GCCTATTACCATCCGGCATACTACGGTTGGGCGCACAGTCCCTGGGGGAGACCGGTCCCTTATAACTGGGGCTGGCGGGCACATCCTTGGTACGGGTACTATGGCGGCTACTTCACGCCGGCACCTGTTTACCCGACGCCCTCGCTGTGGCTGACCGACTTCCTGCTGGCGGAAAACCTGAAGGCCGCCTACGAGGCCAGAGCCGCCGCGCAGGAGCAAGCTGCCCAGCCGCCGCTGGCCGAACCTGCCGGCGGGGGAATGACTCCTGAGGTAAAGCAGCTTATCGCCCAGGAGGTGCAAGCGCAATTGGCGGAGCAGCAGGCAGCGGCCCAAGCCCAACAGGCTGGGCAGCAACCAGCGGCAACCTCAACGCCTGCCGTTGCGGATGAGGTGCCCTCGGCGCTAAGTCCCAAGCACCGGATATTCATCGTCTCCAGCAACCTGGCGGTAATGGCCGATGGCCAGGAGTGCGCGCTTACCCCAGGGGATGCAATTTCGCGGGTGACGGACAATCCTGACGAAAACAACCAGGTTACCGCCAGTGTCCTGAGCAGCAAACAAGGAGATTGCGCGGCAGGCCAGCAGGTGGCAGTTTCCGTCCAGGACCTGCAGGATATGTACAACAGCTTCCAGGAACAGCTGGATTCGGGGCTCAAGACGCTGGCGAGTAGTTCCGGAAAAGGCGGAATGCCGGCTGCTCCGGATACTGGCACAATTGGCGGAGAGGTTGTGGCTCCGCCCCCTGACAATGATGCTGATGCCGTGCTCACGGATCAGCAGCAGGCGGCTGATCAGGCGGAGGCTGAACTGCAGAAGGAAGCCTTCACCGGAAACGCCGGAGGATAGCGAATACCGGCCCTCGGTTTGACCCCATCCTCGCGCCAGCGGGGGTGGGGGTTTTGTTTTGCGGCTTTGGTATTCGCCGGCGGCAGCGAGGTGCGCTTGCAGTTGCCCGCAGTCGCGGACTACCTGGCACGCCTATCTAAACCCGGACTCGACCTGAAACCAGCGCCCGGCGTAGGATAGCTGGGCAACCAGCTACGACGGAAAATTCTACAGGCTGTGGCGCTTTCCATGGCAATATTCCAGAGCGTCCGTCTGCGTTTGAGGCGTATATGTGGCAAGGATAGGACATGCGGAACACACGGGGGTGAAGGGCTGCCCCGGTGCTCTCGTTCATTGATCATCTGACAATATCCGGAAGGTGCAGCATGGCAGAAGCGAAGCGAGAAAGGGTTCCTGGCGAAACTGGGCAACCGCAGCCTCAGAAGAGTGGTCACTTCGGGTGGTATTCCGAGCTGACGAGCCGCGAAAGACTTACCTATTGGGCGTGCTTTGGCGGTTTGGGCCTGGATGCCATGGACACCACCATCTATGCCCTGGTGATGCCCACGCTGATAGCGATCGTGGGGATTACCAAGCCGCAGGCCGGCATCATTGCCTCGGCCGCGCTGATCGGCTCGGCTGTCGGCGGCTGGCTGGCGGGCATCGCGGCGGACCGCATCGGGCGGGTTCGCGTATTGCAGATCACCATCCTGATGGTTGCGGGCTTCACCTTTCTCTCCGCCTTCACCAACTCCTTCTGGCAGCTTCTGTTGACGCGCAGCATACAGGGCATCGGCTTCGGCGGCGAAGCTGCGGTCGGCGGTGTGTTGATCAGCGAAACCATCGTTCCCCGGCTTCGCGGACGGGTGGCGGCATCCATTCAGAGCGGGTATGCGATCGGGTACGCGCTGTCCACGTCGATGATGCCGTTCATCTTCGGATATTTTTCCCAGGCCATGGCTTGGCGAGTGTTCTTCGGCATCGGCTTCGCGCCGGCTTTGTTCGTCATGTTTATCAGGCGGTTCGTTCCCGAGTCCGACATCTTTGTCGAATCGGATCGGCAGAAGAAGGCGGCTAAGACGGGCGACGTCAACTTCTGGGAGATCTTCGTTCCTCCGCATTTGAAGAACACCATCACCGCCACCATTCTTTCGCTCGGCATCTTCGGCGGCGCTTACGTGATGATTACCTGGCTGCCCACCTATCTGCGCACGGTCCTGCACCTGCGAGTCTCCTCGACGGCGGGCTATCTGGCGTTAAATATCTTGGGATCGTTTGTCGGTCCTTTCCTCTACGGCTATCTCAGTGACTGGATCGGACGCAGAAAGAGCTTCATGGTCTTTCTCTGCTGCCAGGCAACCAACGTGGCTATCTACATGTTCGCGCCAATCAACAACACCACTACTTTTGCTCTCGGGTTCTTCCTCGGCGCGTTCCAGGGCGGCCTGGCCTCGGGCATGCTGCCCTCGTTCTCCGAATTGTTCCCGACCAGGATTCGCGCTACCGGACAAGGTTTTTCGCTCAGCGGCGGCCGCGGCTTCGCTGCGGTGGTACCCGCCATGGTCGGCGTGCTTGCGGCGACTCTGCCGCTGGGCAAGGCAATGGGGTTCTGCGCGCTCTCCTCCTACGCCGTCGCGCTTACGGCGGCCTACCTGCTGCGCGAGACCAAGGGCGCCGACCTGCGCGCGGCAGCAGCTCGTTAAGTTAGGGTGAGGTCCGAATGAAGGAGAAGATCCGCGTACTCGTGACCGGGGCGGAGCTGGTAAGCGCTGCCGTCGAGAAGCTCTCCTCCGCCGGCGCTACCCTGACCATGATGCCCGGCAAGATCACGGAGCAACGTCTTATCGATGAGCTTGCGCAGCAACCCACGCAGGCGATCCTGATGCGCGGCAACCCGCCGGTTACGCGCACGGTGCTGGAGGCAGCGCCTGCTCTCCGCGTCGTCGCCAAACATGGAGTTGGCGTGGATTCGGTCGATGTGGCTGCCGCTACCGAAAAACGCATCCTCGTCATGGTGGCCGGAGAGGCGAATGCTCCGGCAGTAGCCGAGATGACGCTCGCCTTCATGCTGGCGCTGGGAAGGGACTTGGAATCGCTCAGCAGCCGCACCAAGGCCGGTCAGTGGCAGCGCGGAAGCTATCACGGAAACGAACTGCGCGGCCGGACGCTTGGCCTTGTCGGCTGCGGCCGCATTGGCCGGCGCGTCGCCCAACTCGCTCGCTGTCTTGGCATGCGCGTGATCGCCTTTACGCGCTCTCCGGCGTCGGTCGACCCGGCGCTTGCCGAAGCAGTCGCGAGTTTGGAGTCGCTGCTGGCCGAATCCGATATTGTCAGTTTGCATTGTCCGCTCACGGGTGAGACGCGCGCCATGATGACCCGCGAGGCTTTTTCGTCCATGAAGCCGGGAGCGCTGTTTATCAACACCGCCCGCGGTGCGCTGGTTGACGAAACAGCATTGGCCGAGGCTCTACAAAGTGGTCACTTGTCCGGCACGGCGCTCGATACCCTGGCCGAGGAGCCGCCGGCGCCCGGCAATCCTCTGCTTTTCGCCCCTAACATCATGATCACTCCGCACGTGGCTGGCCAGACGAGCGCTGCGGTAGAGCGGATGGGAATCGCCGCCGCGGAAAACATCGTGGCAGTGCTTACCGGCAAACGGTTGGACCCTGCGAATGTCGTCAACCGTGAGTTGCTGGGAGCAATTCCCTAGCCGTATCCTCTCGCTCGGCGAATGCGAGTGCGCTTCGTATCAGGGCAAGGTTTGGCAGAGCCGGGCGGAAGCCGTCATGGTTTGGCCGGGCGGTCGTCTTCGCTGGAGCGCTCCAAAGCCTCTTGCAGCACCACTTTTTGACCTGCCTCCAGGACGATCTCCTTGGACAAGGTCTTGAATCCATCGGCCTGGATAACAACGTCATATCCGCCGGGAGGCAGCCTGAGTTCCAGAGGCGTGGTCTTGGGCGCGGGCCAGCCGTTCAGCATCAATCGCGCGCCCTTGGGATTGGTTTTGAAGTGCACGTCGGCCGTTTCTTTCGATGAGCCGCCCGGCAGCAGCCGCTTGACGCCGCTGACCACCTTGCCGTTGGCGGCGTTTCCCGCCGGTATCAAGTTAAATGCAACGGAGAAGTTCTCTCCATTTCTGACGCTGACCTGGGACTGCGCTGCCAGAAAACCGGACCTGACGAGGGTGATCGTGTGTGTTCCGGCCGCCTCGACGTGCAACTCGGCCGGCGAGGTCAGGGCTGTGCTCTTGCCGTCCAGAAGAATCGCGGCCCCGGCCGGATTGCTGGAGATCTTGAAGGCCGATCCTTGCTGCGCCAAGCGGGCGGTCACTGTGGAACGGACGCCTGCAACGGCCTCCAGCGTCGCCGTTTGCGAGACAAATCCCGGCTTGGAAAAAACAACGCTGTGGTGACCGGGCGGAATCGATCCTACGACGGCAGGGGTGACAAAGACAGGATCACTGCGGCCATCGAACCGGACTTGCGCGCCATTCGGCTGGGAAGTCACCAGCACCTCACCCAGGACCAACACCGGCGTCTGAACACGCTGCACATGGGAAATGCGTTTCAGCTTCACCACGCCGCCGTGGTGCCTGGTCGCGCTCGTGGCGGGTGGCGTCTCGGGGGCAGCTTGCCTGTTGACCGCCGTCTCGATTGCTGTCTCGGAATGCGCTGCCACTTCCACCGGCGCGGCGGCCTCGGGACTCTTCTGTTCGGGAACAGCGCCCCCGGAGCGGTGAACAACGACATATGCCATGGCGAGGAACATCCCCAGGGCGGCCACGGAAGCAAGACGAATTTGCCGCCGGTTGGAGAAGCCCCACCACCTGGCTGTCGCGGGGCGGGTCGAGCATGCGGCTGCGGATTCCTGTTCGCGCCCGCTGGCACAGGCCGCTGCCTCAGCGGCCGATTCCACTTCTGGCCGGCATTGCTCCAGCGCAGTCTGTTGCACGCGACGGGGCAGCGGTTTGGTCCGCTTCATCCGTGTCCAGTCGTAACCGTATTCCGCGCCGCAGCGGAGGCAGACCTGATAAGAGCTCCCGTCGGATGACCGTATGGGGAACGAGAATTCGTGCGGGCATCCAAACCAGAATCGGCGTTTCATCATCAGGCTGGGAAGATAAGCCAGGCGAGAAAATCAGTCCATCAGCGAAACACTGTACAGTGGGGACCGTGGGTGTGCACCCCTGGACATTGAACTTCCGATTATCACGATATTGACCGGCTTAGGCTACCTTTGCAATTGCCGCCTTCACCTGGGTCTGATCATCCTCGCCGGCAGGCGAACACCTGCGCGCTGGAAGACCCGGAAGGCGCCGGTTTACCGTGACCCTTCAGGACCAAACGCAATTTCGCCCGGCACTGTCTCGACGCGAGCCAGGACGCTGGATCGCTGGGGCGGCGTTATTGCTGGCGGTTTCCCTGGCATCCACGGGCTGTGGCGAGAAGAAAAAGACGCAAGCCAAGCTGCCCCCGCCGCCTCCCATTGCCGTGCCTGTTGTCCCCCAGCCCACCGAACCGGTGCCATCAGCTCCGCCCGTTCCCCTGCCAGGACCTCCGAAGCCGGCGCCATGGACGCAGACCGGAATCGCCAGTTGGTACGTTGGCGAGCCTGGCGGCCCAAAAACGGCCAGTGGGGAGCCCTACGAAGGCACGGCGCTGACGGCGGCGCATCGCACCCTGCCGTTTCACTCGGTAGTGCGGGTAACGGACCTGAAAACGCGCCGTCAGGTCACCGTCCGCATCAACGATCGCGGACCGTTCATAGACGGGCGCGTCATCGACCTCTCGCTGGCGGCGGCCAAGGCGCTGGAAATATGGAAGCCGGGCTTGGCCACCGTCAAGCTGGAAGTGCTGCATACTCCAGCGGCCATCGATATCGGGGGAAAGTGGTGCGTGCAGATCGGCGCCTTCCGCCAGCACAAAAGCGCTCTCGAGCTGAAGCAGACCCTCACCGCCCGCTATCGCCAGGCCCGCGTGCTGGACTTCCCCGGACCCACCGGCTATTGGGTGCGCGTGCTCGTGCAGGACGACGACCGTCTTCTGGCGCAGAAAGTCGCCAGCAACATCAAGGCAAGCGAAGGCGGCGTCTTCCTGATGCGCCTGGATTAGAGCTGATTAGGAATTGTCGTAATCCGTGGAACACGGCTGTATCAGGGCACGGCTTCGCGGGTGCTTGATACAACCAGTCGCCTCGGAATGGGTGCGCCAACTGAGAAGCTATGAGCCGCGCATGACGCGGCAGGAGTGCGTCTTCATCACCAGGTGGATGGGCTGCCCCTGGTGCAGCCCTAGCGCGGCAACCGTCCCCGGGGTGATGTGAACTCGAAAGAGCACTGCCGGCGCGGCGTTCGGGGCCGCGGTGGCTTCGACCACGACTTCCACGGCGACGTCCAGGCGGCGCAACGAGCGGATTGTTCCGCCCAGCACGTTTCTGGCGCTCAGACCTTCGGGCCGCGGGACGCTCAGCATGATGTCGCCGGCGCGAATGCCTACCTTGACCTCCATGCCAACTCCCCCGGTGTACAACGGACACTCGATGGTCGCAGCCGTCCCCTGGAGCGAACAGGTCATCGTTCCCAGCTCCGGGTGCTCGGCTTCGACGCGGGCGCGGAAGAGATTTTCAAACCCCGCGAGCGAGGCCGCGAACTCATGCCGGGGGTCCTCCAGCACCGCCAGCGGCGTTCCGGCGGCGGTGATGTGGCCGCTGTCCAGCGCCAG
>JBEKQR010000263.1:0-6558 GCA_049519515.1 Candidatus Korobacteraceae bacterium | reverse complement strand
AAGCCCGCATTTTTGTTGGCTCTGGACGGCGTGGCTCAAGGCACCCCAGCAAGTCAAATGCGGACTTGCTGGGGACCCCGCGAAGCCACGCCCCTTCAAAGCACTATTTTTGAAACAAGCTCCAGGTAGTTCGTGAAACGTGCAACGGGTTTATTTGTCGAAATCGTTTTCCGCTTTCGCGTACACCCAGGCGGCGCCCTCGGCAGAGTTGCCTTTCCCCTGGGCTGGACGATGGCGGCTCGACACTGCGCCTATTTTAACCGCAGGCTTGCGGGCGGCGCGTCCGGGCAAGCTTCATGAGGTCGTGCGCCAGCTTCCGCGTATTGTGGCGTGCCACCACCGTATCGTCGAGGTATTCGCCCAGCAGCGGCTCTACCCCGAGGGCGCGTACCTGCTCCAGATCGTTGGCGATCGGTTCGGCCTGCTGGGCGGCATAAGCGAGTTTCAGCGCCGGGGGGACGGCGCTGGTATTAAGCAGCGCGTACTGGAAGATTGGCCGGCCCGCATGCTGGAAGAGAACGCGGATGTGCTCGGAGGCGCTAAGGCCAAGGCTTTCGTTGGCCTGCGTCATGAGGTTGCATACATAAACCTTGAGCGCCGGCGAAGCGGCGATCGCCTCGGGGATGCCATGCACCAGCAGATTTGGCGCCAGGCTGGTAAACAGCGACCCCGGGCCGATGGTGATCAGGTCAGCCTCGGCCAGCGCGCGCAGCGTCTGCGGGAGGGGGCGGGCGTTGGCGGGCACCAGTTTTACCTGCATGATGCGTTTGTTGCTGGCAGTGATCTGGGTTTCGCCGTGCACCCGCGAGCCGTCGTCCATCCATGCATCCAGCTCCACGTTGGAGACGGTCGACGGCACAATTTCTCCGCGCGTCTTCAGAATGCCGGAGGAGAGCTTGACCGCCTCGGCAAAATCGCCGGTGATGGAGGACAGGGCGGTCAGGAACAGGTTGCCGAAGCTGTGGCCTTCCAGCTCGCCGGAGGAAAAGCGGTATTGAAAGACGCGCGCCAGGAGCTCTTCGTCCTCCGAAAGGGCAATCATGCAGTTGCGTATATCGCCGGGAGGCAGAACGCCCATGTCTTTGCGCAAGCGCCCGCTGGAGCCGCCATCGTCGGTGACGGTGACCACGGCGGTCAGACTCGATATCGAAGCATCCTGCGCCGGGGCCGCGCTGGGGGTCTCCGGCAGGCGCCGCGGTTGCGCCTGCTGGGGCGGGGAGACGAACTGTTTCAAGCCGCGCAGCAGCGTAGCCAGACCAGTGCCCCCACCGATGGCCACCACCTTCAAAGCAACACGCGATTCATTCGCAGAATTCATTGCCGGTATGGGCAGAGCCGCGGCTCAAACTGAAATCCTGTTCAATCTGAAATCAGACAATCTGAAATTCCTATACGCTGCCTTCGGGGTAAATCAGTTCGGTAAACCGCGGGTCATCGGCCATATTGCGAAAATCGGTATCGTTTCTGGCCTGCAAGCGGTTGCCCGGATTCAGGCGGATGGCCTCGCTCAGATGATGCAGCGATTCCAGCGTTCGCCCGGTCAGGCAGTCCAGCACGGAGAGCCCGTACCAGACAAAGTCGAGCTTGGGATCTTCCTTCAGGATCAGTTCCAGATGCTCGCGGGCGCCGACATAATCGCCCATGTTCATCAGCGAAACCGCATAGTCATAGTGCTCTTCGCGATTGGCGAAGATATTCTGCACATGCCTAAGCTGCTGATTGCAGATGTTCAGGTGGACAAGGGCGCGATCGACCAGTTCTTTGGGCCCGTTGGCGACCACTTTTTCGAACAAAGGCTTGGCGCGATCGAACTTCTGCGCCTGCAACGCCTTGAGCGCCTGTTCGTAGGCCTGCACGGCCTGGGAGAAGCGAGGGTCTTCGGTCGGTGCCCTTCCGGAGGATGGATTCGACGTATTCTTCATGACTCGCGTCTGCTAACCTGTTTCAAGCAGTGCAATTATAGGGGGTCTCCGCGGAGCGGAGGTTTTACCCCCAGGCAGCCAACCTCTAAAACGGCGTCCAGCCGTTGCTTGGGCAGCGGCTACGCCCCGTGAAATAAAGTTTTATACCCGTTAGTGCAACTCTCGTCAATCAGGCAACCTGCCGAAAGTTGGATCTGCAGCCGACCGCGTCCGTCAGGAGCCCGGTTGCGGAAAGCAAGGCCGGAACATGGCTGGGCTTTCGCCCCCCGATATTACGCTTTCGTTTCCCCTTTACACAAACAGCGACGGCAAATTTCCCGGTCCTGAGTAGAGTAAAATTACAGGCGTAAATCTGTTTGGGGCTGAAACCCATATGATCGTTGGCGAAGATGGCCGGGAAATCGCAAGGCCGGCGAAGCAGCGGGAAAAGTCGCCGCTGAACTGGGCGCGGGACATCCTCATCTCACTGGCGATTTCCGCCTTCGTGATCGTGTTCGTCTACCAGCCGGTCAAGGTCGAGGGGACCAGCATGATGCCCGGCCTCAGCGATCAGGAACGCATCTTCATCAACAAGTTTATTTACCGCTGGGAGCCGATCGAGCGCGGCGACCTGGTCGTCTTCCACTATCCTCACGATCCGGCCAAGAGCTACATCAAGCGGGTGATCGGCATTGCCGGCGACCGGGTGGAAATCCGGACGGGATGGGTTTACGTGAACGGGGAGCTGCTCTTTGAGCCCTATGTCCGGGACGACTACCGCGACGAGCGCTCCTACGGTCCGGTCATCGTCCCCGAAGACAGCTATTTCGTGTTGGGCGATCACCGCAACTTCTCCAACGACAGCCGCGATTTCGGGCCGGTGCAGCACGACTACATTTACGGCAAGGCAGTCTTCGCCTATTGGCCGGCCGATCGCGTCGGCACGCTGCACTGAGGCGTCGCCTTATTCCCAAACTGCGGGACAAAATGGCAAAGGCCGCACAAGGCGGCCATGTCTCGGATTCCGGGGAGAAATTACAGCGTCGATTCGATCTCGAAACCCCATGCTTCCAGAAGCGGTTCGGGGATATACTTCGAGTTCTTGTTGCGCCGGGCCCACTCACGCAGGCGAGTTGAGCGGATGTACTGATCTGGTTGCAGTTTGAATTCGCGAACCACCTGCTCGAATTCAGTAATGGTTGGAGTCACCGGTCCAATCGGCTCCGGCTTGCCCCAATTAGGATTGCCACGTCTTTTTGCCATAAATCGTCCAACCTCTGCGATAAATTGATCTTGCTGCTTTCCGGAATTAAT
Organism: Candidatus Korobacteraceae bacterium; assembly: GCA_049519515.1. GTDB lineage: Bacteria > Acidobacteriota > Terriglobia > Terriglobales > Acidobacteriaceae > CAWBRT01. Next base: position 3,343 of record JBEKQR010000263.1, on the reverse strand, counting down.
TTTTTTGGATCTCTTTCGTTAGACTTTGGGAGCCCGAAAAAGTTGCAGCCCTTTGCCCGGAAACTGCCATGTTGCTAGTAGGTTCGCTTTGCAGCTCGAAAACAACTCATTTTATGACGGTTTTTAGGGCAAGGCAACAGTTTTCTCAGGGTTTTTGGCACCAAAGTTGTACCGTGGTCCCATTTTGGCCCCTGCGCGTGCGCAGAGACTCTCTTCCTGGGAGCGGCGGGGCAGTGGGTAATCCCAGCCTAGTGCGTGGTCTGCCATTGGCGCAGGATGAGGCAGTGTGCGAAACTGAAATCCTGTTCCGAATTGGTCAGGGCACGGCAGCCCCAGAGAACGTGGAAGCCTTTGTAAGTGATTGATTGAGAAGGCCGGGATGGCGAAACTGGCAGACGCAGCGGACTTAAAATCCGCAGGTCCGAAAGGACTGTGGGGGTTCGACTCCCCCTCCCGGCACCAGCCTTTGTAGATCCTTCGCTCCGCTCCGTCGAAAACGTAGCGCCGGCCCCGCTCAGCGGGGCCGGCTGTAGGTGCGGACGTCTCGTACGCACCCATGCAGATACGGCGGGCGTGGACCGCCCCCCGGACAGCCGGTCTGGAGACCAGCGCTACAATTTTCATCATCATGGGTGGGCCGGAGGCCCGTGTGACACTCGGGATTTCGCCTGCGGGCTCCCGTCGCTTCGCTCCTCACGCCCGCAAGACGGATATTGCACAATTATTGGTGCGTAACTGTGCGCGAGTGTTTCCGCCGATTTATGGATGGGACCGCTGGGACCGCCCGCTGCGTGTGTCTGCGGCCAGTATCGGGTCTTTTACTTCGATCGTGCTCTCGACATGGAACTCATGATAGTTTTCGCCGTCGTGATGCGCTGAAGCAGGATGGACCATTCATTTCGACAAACTGAAAGGGGGGTTATAGGAAAAATCAGCACCAACAAAACCGCCCCGGAACCGGGGCGGGGAATTATCTAAAAGTGTTATTACCTCGCAAAAGACTCAGCACACCCTGTGGGGGCTCACCGACGGAGTGCAGCCGCCAATCACTCCAGCCGCGTATAGTCCGCCGATAGTGCCGCCAGCCGCCGCGCCGCCTATAATCGCTCCATAGTACCATTTAAAATGGCCACCACCACCACCACTCGCTGCCGCAGCGGTATCGGCAGTCGACTTATCCCTTGGTTCAGCTTTCAGCTTGGCGTACAGTGCCTTGCCCTGCGGGACGGTGACGGTGGTTGAGGCGTCAGTTACCTTCAGATCTCCCGAGTACGCCCCGATCATCCACCCGTCAGGGCGCGTTTCAATCTTTACTTTGGCGAAATCGGAAGCCGCGGTGATGTGAAGGTCAGCATATAAAATCTCTGTGCCGGGTTTGAGGGTCGCTTCCGCGCTGCCATTGATCACACGCGCGCCAATCGTCAGCAGCTCAGCGGAAGACTCGCTACCAACAAGCATGGTAAAGCCCGGGCGGGCGATGTATGCGCCCCCGGTGCGCCCGGTGACGAGCTTGTCTCCCGGGAAAATGGCTGTGCTCGACGGCACCGAGCGGCCATTCAGCGAAACCTCGCCATTGAAATTACCGATCGCAGCGCCTGGATTCCCGGCCAAAAGCAAGCTGGGCAGGAGGAGACACAATAGCAACGACACAATTTTACGCAGCACCGTAGTTGTCCTCCAAAGCTAACCCATGTTGGCCCCGTGACTCCGGCTTGTCAAGCAGTTTCGCACCCCCGCCGATCCCCGCCTTACAACCGCATAAATATTGGCGATGCAGCAGGTTAATTTCTGATTTCGCGAGGCTCTAGCGGTACAGGCTCTATAAGGGCGCCAGAAGCTTGTTTGCATCTTTATTGTGTTTACCAAATTGCAAGCAGAGGGGCGCTTAAGTGGTGTACTTTAAGCAACTTTTACCACTAAGCGCCATGCTTCGGATTGGCAACTTCGCCGGCCTCTTATTGCCCCCCGACGCTGGCAGAAATAGGCTTGGCCGGCACAGTTGCGTTCTGGGGTTCGGCAGCGAAGCGGAACAGGTACGGCAGCACGGGCGTAATTTCAAAGGGCCTGTTTTCCTGTGCCTTGAGCATGATCACGGGGCTTGCTTTACTGATCTCCACTTGTCCCGTCCAGGAGTTGATTTTGATCCGGCCGCCGAGCGGCAAGGCCGCGACTTGGGCGGTCGTTCTGCGCTCCAGTTCCGGCGCCGCCGCGATTAAGGCGGCAATCCCGGACGATTTGCCGTCCAAATACACAGCATTGCCAAGCCGTGGGCTGATCAGGTTGGGCAGTACTTTCTGGCTGCGCTGCAGTTGCCGCAGGAACAGGCCAATGGAAACCAGCCGGTTGCTGTAGGGCGAATTCCGCAAGAGTTCAAAGTTCTTCTGGTCAGCCGCTTGTTCCTGGGCAGGGGTGTACGTCAGCACCAGGCGGCGCAGGGCCTGCTCATCGGGGAAGATGAGGCGGTCTGCAAAAGCGTACTTAGGTTCGAGCCGGTGGTTCAGCAGGATATGGCTGAGCTCGCGCGTTAGAACAAAGGCCAGGGTCGCCTCGTCGGGAAGCACGTCGAGCAGGCCGCGGCTGACGACGATGGTGTGGCCAACCGAGAAGGTTTCAAGAGGCGCGGTGAGCAGAATGCGGCAGCGGAGCTCCGGATCGAGGGTGATGTTATTGGTGATCATCACGTTGTTGATCACCGTTTCCAGTATCTTCTCCGTCGCGCTTGGAGGCGCCAACAATCCGGCGCTTTGCAGCCGGATGATGACATTGTCTTCGGCTTGCCGCTGCCAGGCGCGTTCGGCGGCAACGGGCCAGAGATCGTGCGAACCCTCGCTGCGGTCCTTAATGTCGCCAGCGGGATCCACCACCACCTGGGTGAATTCCTGCAAGTCGCGCTGCCTGGTTTTGTAGCCCCACAGGCGGACCTGGGCGCGAAACGCCGTAGTGTTCGGCACTCTCAGGCGGCGGGCGTTAAGTTCTTCGCTGAAAATGATGGCAGGGAGCCAAAGATCGGGCTGCAGGTTCAGCCGCCAGGTATCGAAATGCAGGTAGGGACCGGGCGAGGTTGCGGCAGAGAAGACCCCGTTGACGCGCACGATGTTGTAGCCCTGGTCTTCCACCCAGATGCGGCCGACAAAGCGTCCCTTGCCGCTCTGGCGTTTGGGGATAACGTCGAATGTCAGGCAGCGGAGTTCGCCGAGGAACTCGCGGTTTACGAACTTGAAATCATAATGCTCGCGGTCAAAGCCGGAGCCGTCGATAATCGCCATCTGCGCGAACCCAAGCGGAAGGAACTCGCCCGGTCTGCGGATGAGCATGAATCGGAGCAGGGTAGTGAAGAAACGGT
>JBEKQR010000262.1:0-6565 GCA_049519515.1 Candidatus Korobacteraceae bacterium | reverse complement strand
GTGGTTGGCGGCTATTTCCGCGACGGGTTGGAAGGGTTGAAGAACAAGTATCCGGTGATTGGCGATGTGCGCGGAATGGGCCTGATACAGGCCATGGAGCTGGTGAAAGACCGCGCCAGCAAGGAGCCGGCGCCGCAGGAAACGACGCAGCTCATGGAAGAGGCGCGCCGTGAAGGCTTGCTGATCGGCAAGGGCGGGCTGTGGGGCAACGTCATCCGCATGTCGCCGCCCTTGAACATCTCCAAAGCTGATGTGGACGAGGCCATTCGCCTGCTCGACCGCGCGCTGGCGGCGGTGGAGAAAACGCGGAAGGCGGCCGTCTCCACCCCAGCAAGCGCGACGACGGTGCTTGCCGGGAACCCCGGGCCCGGAAAGCGGTAAGTGCAGTTTAGGAGGGATGAAGGTACTCGGGATTGGCCGGTAGCCACGCCAGTTCCGCGTTGCGCCTCCCTCTATTCTGGGCTAGACTCCTCCTACGCGAGCCATACAGGTCCGTACTGCGGCGCCCGCTGCGCGCTTCGACGGCGGACACGGCGAAGGCTCAGTAAGCGGGCGACGCCTGCGCATCGTCCGCCAGCGCCGAGCAGGAGGAGAGCATGACACCCCAGACCGTCCAGAGCCCCGCCGCCACAGTGAGCGAACTTGAACGCATGACCATGAGGCGCGTCGCCTTGCGCATTGTGCCGTTCCTGATGCTGTGCTTTGTGGTCAATTTTATCGACCGCATCAACGTCGGCATGGCTGCCTTGACCATGAACCGCGACATTGGCCTGAAGCCTACGGAGCTGGCCTTTGGCGTGTCGTTGTTTTTCGCCGCCTATGTGACCTTCGGGATTCCCAGCAACCTGGCGCTGGAGCGCGTGGGCGCGCGCCGCTGGATGGCGGTGATCATCGTAAGCTGGGGCCTGGTCTCGATGGGGACGGCTTTCATCGTCGGCACCAACTCGTATTACGTCAATCGCTTCCTGCTGGGCGTAGCTGAGGCGGGCTTCCTTCCCGGTTCCATTCTGTTCATGAGCTATTGGTTTCCCTCCGCCTATCGCGCCAAGATGATAAGCATCTTCGCCATGGCGATGCCTATCTCCGGCTTTATCGGCTCCCCGATCTCCGGCTTGCTGCTGGGAATGCACGGAGTTCTCGGGATCAAAGGCTGGCAGTGGCTCTTCCTGCTGGAAGCCTTTCCGGCGGTGCTGCTGGGAGTGATAACGCTGTTCTATCTTTCTGATGGACCGGCCAAGGCGAAATGGTTGAAGACGGAGGAGCGTGACTGGGTTTTGGGCCGCCTGGAAGCGGAGCGCCGGGCCCAGGCGGAGAAGCGGGCCGCCTCTTCCTCCAAGCCCGAGATGAGCTCGCTCCGTTCCTTGCTGAACCCGCGCGTCTTCATGCTCTCCTTTGTTTACACCGGCAGCGCCGGCACCAGCGCCGCCCTCTATATCTGGCAGCCGACGATCCTCAAAAGTTTCGGTCTCACCAACTTCCAGACCGGGCTGATCACCGGCATTCCCTTCGGCATAGGCTGCATCGGCATGGTGCTGTGGGGACGCCACTCGGACCGTGCCGGCGAACGCGTCTGGCACACCGCCATTCCGCTGCTGGCGGTCTCGGCAGGCCTTGCCCTTAGCGTTATTTCCCATTCGCTGCTGCCGACGGTGATAGGACTCTGCATCGCCATAGTCGGGATATATTCGATCAAGGGACCATTTTTTGCCCTGTGTACGGAATGGCTGCCGGCGGGCGTGGCAGCCGGCGGCATCGGCATGATCAACGGCCTCGGCAACATTGCCGGCGGCGTCTGCCCCTACGTTCTCGCCTGGTTCAAGCAGCACACAGGAAGCTTCCCCGCAGGACTGCTCGCGCTTTCCTGCCTCGGACTGGTGTGCGGCGTCCTGACCGTGCTCACCATACGGGACAAGAAGAGCACAACGGCGCAGGCGGCAGGGGCAGGGAAATAAAGAAATCATTGGATAGCGCTCGCGCAGCGGTGGCAGGGAGATGAAAGGTTTGTATCAGGGCACGGCTTCAGCCGAGGTGGCCCACATCTGCCCGCCGTTGGCAGATGTGGGGTGGGTTCAGCCTGTTGCGTTAAAACCCTTGCATAACAACCCCACATTTGCCTGCTTGGCTAACGTGGGGTTAGTTTCTTGCACCCAGCAGACGCAAAATCGCGTGGTGGCATGGCTCCATCTTTACGTTCGTAGATGCAGCTTTTCCCCTTGCAAAACTATTGGCGGGCGGTACAATTCGGGCGATTCAGAGCTGAAAAGGTGATTCCTGCTTAGCTCGCAATTCTCCGCTTCGGGAGGAAAGAAATCATGTCCCAGTCGAAAAAGAGCAGCTTTGCACTTGCCGCGCCACTGTTGTTGATTGTTGCTTGCCTTATGTCGGTCGCCAATCCAGTGGCCGCGCAGATAACATCGCACGAGTTGCAGCAGAAAGCAACAAATGTGGCCAAGTTATTCCAACCCCAGACAACCACAAACCTCATGTTTTACTTTGTCACCAGCGGTCAAGGATGGGACACTTCTGTGGCCATTGTGAACTCCACTACCACTGCGGGGCAATGCAACCTAAGCTTATATCCCTCAGGCAGCGCCAGCGTTCCGGCACAATCGGTAGCCGCCCAGAATTTTGTGGCATTTACTCTTAGCGGCCTAGGGGTGTCCAGTTTCTCAGGCTACATGACCGCGAGTTGCAACTTCGCCGGGGCGCGCGGATGGGGCATGATCTCCCCCATGGGCGGCAGGACCGCAGGAGCTTCGATTACTGTTGAGGTTCTTCAGTAGCCAGGAGGTTGGGAAGTTCGGTGGACGGCAAGTGGAGCCTGGCTCACGCCCCGTCTTCTATGGCGATCACGCGCAGCGGAAACGCCTCCAGGCCGCGCACCGCGATCGGCAGCGCGTAGACCTCCACGCGCGACTGTCTCAAGCTGTTGAGGTTGGCCAGGTTCTCGATCAGCGGCACGTTGTTTTTGAACAGCGCGCTATGGTTCACGTGCTCCTCGCTGCCGGGAACCTCGACGCCGGTCGCGTCCACGCCCATCATCTTCATTCCCTGGTCCACCAGCCAGGCAATCGCCTCGGGGACGAAATATGGCGTGAGGCGATAATCGTCGGTCCCATAGAAGGGAGCGCCACCCAGGTTGCAGAAGACGATGTCACCCCGGTGGATGCCCCCGGCCTTCCCGGCCGCGCTCTTCACTTGCGCCAGGCTGACGGCGCTCGCGCGCGGCACCTGGCGCAGGTCGAGGATTACAGCCTTGCCCATCAGCAGCTCCAGGGGCATCTTTGCCAGATCGTCGCGGTCCTTAAACAGGTGATAGGGCGCCTCGATGTGCGTGCCGATGTGGCTCACCATGTTCACGTTGTGCATGATGTACCACTGGTTTTCCAGGCGCACTACGTTGGGGTTTACGGTCTCCGCCCCGACCATCTCGATAATGAACTTCCGCCCGGCCTTGCCGGGATCGAGCACGTGCGAAAGATCTACGATTCGTTTCACTCCAGTGTCCTCTCTCTTGCTACAAAATCCTCGCCTGCCGCGGGTCTTGCAGGTAAACTTCCTGTTTAGAGCAATAACATAATGCGTCTATGTCATCTTTGAAGGGGCGCGGCTTCGCGGGGTCCCCAGCAAGTCTGCATTTGACTTGCTGGGGTGCCTTGAGCCGCGCCGAATAAATGCCGAACACGACTGGCCTTTAGGCCCTGAGGTACCTCCCTCAGCGGCTAAAGCCGGATTCGTAATCGCCCCCATGCGGCACGCCTGAAGGCGTGCCCTTTCAAAGAGTCTTAGCGTCAACCCTGAAATCAGCGGGTGAATACGATGAATACGCATGAAGCTTTGCCGGGTCAAGTCAAATCGGCAGTGCAGGAAGCGACCTCGGTAAAGTGGTCCAGCGGGACCGAACCACCCAAGCACAAGGCGCCAAAGTACACCACCGATTGCCATCATCACATCTACGGAGCGCAATATCCGCTGGCGCCGAATCCCAGCATGGTCCTGGGCGGCGACGGCAACGCCACCGTGGACGACTATCGCGCCTTGCAGCGCCGCATCGGAATCGAGCGCAACGTCGTGGTCGGCGCCGCGGCTTACGGCACCGATAACCGCTGCCTGCTGGACGCGCTTGCCGCCTTCGGCGGGCAGGCCCGGGGCATCGCGCTGGTCGACACCGCGATTTCCGATGCCGAGCTGCGGCGTATGTCGGATATGGGGGTGCGCGGCATCCGCGTGAATCTCGTGTACCTCAGCGGCGCCACCCTGGAGATGATCGAACCGCTGGCGCATCGCATAAACCAGCTCGGCTGGCACCTGCAGCTAAGCATGCCGGCCGATGTCCTGGTGCAGTTCAAGGACGTGCTGCCAAAACTGCCCACGCCCATCGTCTTTGATCACATCGCCCGCATCCCGCCCGATCCCGGCGCCGCGCATCCGGCTTTCAGAGTTGTGCTCGACATGATCGACCGGGGACGGACGTGGGTAAAACTGTCGGGCATATATCTTGCCAGCAAGGTAGGTCCGCCTACCTACGCCGATACCGGCGCGGTGGCCCGCGCCTTTGCCCAGGCCGCTCCCGAACGCATGTTGTGGGCCAGCAACTGGCCGCATCCTCCGGAAAAGGTCAAGAAGCCGGACGACGCCACGCTCTTCGACTTGTTGGCCGAGTGGGTGCCGGACGAAGCGCAGCGCCGGCGCATCCTGGTGCAAAACCCGGAAGAGGTCTACGGCTTTCCCAAATCAAGCTGAACGCGCTTTGATGGTCTTCGCCAGCAAGGCGACGGCGGGGGCCACAAACAACGCTGGCCGCCCCCAATTGATGGCGGCGGCCAGCAAATTAAAATCCTAAATGTCTCGATGGTTCACTGCTTGGCGGTGTGCCAGACGCTATTGAATCCGTCTCCGGTCATGTCGCCGGGCTTGGTGTCCTTGGCAAAGCGGTAGAGCGGTTTGCCTTTGTAGGCCCATTGTTTGGAGCCGTCATCGCGGGTGACCACGGTCCACTCCCCCATGGGCTTGGCGTCTGCCGCTGCGGCCAGCGGCGGCCAATTCTTTGCGCAGGGCCCGTTGCAGGCTGATTTGCCTGGTGTGGTGTCCTTATCGAAGGTGTAAAGCGTCATTCCCTTTTCGGTAAGGACCATCTTCTCCACCTTTACGCCGGGTGGCATCTTTTCCTTCTTCGTCTTAGCGTAGCTGCTCACGGACATGGTCAGAATGAGCACAACGGCCATGCCCAGTGTCGTGATGGTTCGCATGCGGAACCCTCCTGAAATAGAGATGCACAGCGCATCCATATGTAGTCTACATCATAGGTGCGGATTGTGCCGGGCCGAGTCCCGCCGAACGGGGCCCCTGCAAACGCCGATTTCGCGTTTGCTGGGGTGGTAGCCATCACCCCGGCAGAGGCAGAAGCGGCGCCTGCCGGGGGTCCTGGTTCCCGGAATCAGCTTCTTGTCAGGAGTGTGCAACCGGCCAGGAGGTTGCCTTGCCCGCATAGAGCAACTTCCGGGAGTGTCGCGCCGTACAGCAGGAACGATAGGCGCGGTCTGACAATGGGCGCGGCTTCAGGTTTCAAAGTTTCAGAGCTCCAGAGTTAGCCGATGACTCAGCTAGACTTTGCAACCGTGGAACTTTGGAACTTTGCAACCAGAAACCCGTCTGGTAGGCTTCGGGGGAGCATCTTGCATATTCTTTCCCGGGAGAGCTGCGGACGTGAGATTCGTCGCCGTGATTCCAGCCCGACTGACTTCCACCCGCCTGGCGCGCAAGGCGCTGCGGGAAATTGCGGGCAAGAGCATGGTCGCCCGCGTCTATGAAGCCGTGGCGGCCAGCAAATCGGTATCCGAAACTGTGGTTGCGACCGACGCGGCGGAGATCATGGAGCACTGCCGCCGGCAGGGCATTCCGGCGCGCCTGACCTCGCCGGCGCACCGCAGCGGCACCGACCGCGTGCACGAGGTCGCCGCCTCGATCGCGGCCGACGTGTATATCAACGTGCAGGGAGATGAGCCGCTGGCGCGCCCCGAGCACCTCGATCTGCTGGTGCGCCTGATGCAGCAGCCGGATGTCGCGGTCGGAACCCTGAAGACGGCTTGCGCTGCCGCCGATATCGACAATCCCAACGCGGTGAAGGTGGTTTGCGATGCCGCGGGCCGGGCGCTTTACTTCTCGCGCAGCACAATCCCCTTCAACCGCGGCGGCAGCGGGCAGCCGGCTGAGGCGCGTTATTTCAAACATCTTGGCTTCTACGCCTACCGCAAGGCGGCGTTGGACCTGTTCTGTTCCTGGCCGGAATCGCCCCTGGAGCGCACGGAGCGGCTGGAGCAGTTGCGCTTCCTGGAGAACGGCATTTCGATCCACGTGGCCGAAACTCCGTTCGATACCGTGGGAGTCGATACGGAAGAAGATTTGCAACGGGTGGAGCAGATTCTGAAGGATTTAAGATTTTAGATTTTTGATCAGTAGTGTCCGGTTATAAGTCGAACATTTGCAATTGGATGCAAGCATCCGGTTCTGGAAGTTGACGTTCGAACTCGAGAAAACCCTCTAAAAGCGGGTTTTTTTCGAAAAG
>JBEKQR010000261.1:0-6581 GCA_049519515.1 Candidatus Korobacteraceae bacterium | reverse complement strand
CAATGACAACAGCAATAAATCAAACCGTCACACGCCGCAAGGCACCCATACCGTTTCGCAGCCTGCGTCCACCAAAGCTGAAGCTGCCCCCGGGAGCCTGCGACACGCATTTCCACTTCTTTGGCCCGCAAGTCGAGTTTCCTTTCAATCCGATCCGCAACTTCGTTCCCGACGTCGATCACGACGACAGCACACTTGAGGATTGGAAGAAGCAGCAGGCTGCACTGGGCCTGTCGCGCGGCCTTCTTGTGCAGTCGATGCTGTACTACCCGAGCTACGAACTCGCCTTGCATGGACTGTGCCTCATGCCGGAGCGGCTGCGCGCAGTGGTGACACCCCGCCCGGCGATTACCGATCGTGAGCTCGAGATACTTACCAAAGCCGGTGTAGTTGGTGCTCGCTTCACGCACGCGACTGGCCCGTCTATCGACGAGCGTCTGGTTCAGCGCACTCATGAGTACGGCTGGAGCATGCATTATTTGCTGGCCGAGGGCGATAAAGGCGATACCTGGATGAAATCTATACTAGCATCGCCGGGAAAGTTCGTCATCGAGCACATGGGCAAACCGCCGGTCGAGCAAGGGATCAACAGCAAACGTTTCAAGTTCGTTCTGGAGTGCATTGATACTGGCCGCTGCTGGGTCAAACTATCTCCTCGCATTTCGAAACAGGAGACCTTCCCGTTCTCCGATGTGCTGCCGCTAGTGAAGACTTTGGCGGAACGGGCGCCAAATCGACTGCTTTGGGGCTCCGATTGGCCGCATCCGCAATACTGGCGGCCCATGCCAAGCGATTCGGACCTGCTCGACATGATGCTTGACTGGGTACCGAACGAGGCTGCGCGCAAGTGTATCTTTGTCGACAATCCGATTGAGGCATTTGGCTTTCCGCCCGTCAAGGCGTAACCAAGTACCACGCGCATCGTCGTCTATATTAAGTGCGCACGGGGCAGCTTCAGGCCATCGACTTGAAAGCTGCCCTGCGGCGACCAAGGACTTAGAACACTATGAATAACCAACAACTCCCGAGCCGCATTCTTGAAATCCCGCCCGATCAGTACACGCCGGAACAGCGTGCCGGGGTAGATGCGTTGCTGCAAGGACGGGGACGGCTTCTTACGCCGTACAAGGTTTGGTTGTATAGCCCCGAACTTCTGCGCGTGATGGAGCAGCTCGGCACATTTCTCAACAAGAAGAGTTCGCTCAGCGAGCGCGAGGTCGAGCTCGGAATATGCCTCATCGCACACCACTGGAAATCGGAGTACGTGTTCCGCGTCCATGCTGCGCGCTGCCTTAAACTCGGCTATCCGCCCGCAGTCATAGATGCTATTCGCGACAACAAGGCTCCCGACTTGCCCAACCTGCGAGAACAAGCGGTCTATGAAGTTGCCGTGCTTGCACAGCAGACGGGTTCCGGCCCTGACGAGGGTTTCGACAGGGTAGTCGCCGTTCTCGGCCGTAACGGATTAGCCGAGGTTTTATGTCTGCTCGGCTACTACAGTTCCGTTTCAATTGCAATGAAGCTCCACCGCATCCCCATTCCCGAGAATTTGTAGGACGAAACGGAGTGACGTGTTGAACGTCAATAACTGGGGGCCGAAACCCAGCGTCTCCGGCAATTGATAGGCTGCCATGCTGGTAACGGCTGACCGTAAGTCGGGCCACTACTGGCCGCTTTTCCGTAAGTATCGGGCATAACTACTGTTTCATCTATCTCCAGGGGCCGGAAACCGCGTTCCGGGAAGTTACGAACGACGGTTCTGGAAGGAAGGTCGCCGACCCGAAAATAATCCTGTCCTACGCAAAAACTCCGTCATCGCGGTGCATGTGCTTGAAAGAATTGGCTTCCGTCCCTGGATTGCCGATCAGATACAATGCGCTGCATATGCCTTGAAAGCTGCGGCAATCGGTTCTCATTCGTCTGGTTGTGACGCTGTTTGACGTCAGCAGCGAGCTCTTGCATTTCCTGTTGTCCCTCCTTCGCTCTCGGGCCGCCTTGAGTGCCGAGAACCTGTTCTTGCGCAAGCAGCTGGCCTTCTATCAGGAACGGCAGATTGAGCCCCGACGCCTGAATGATATGGCCCGGATTTGCTTGGTGTTGTGGTCACGCCTCTTCCACTGGCGGGAGGCGCTCGTCGTGGTGAAACCGGCTACGTTGATCGGCTGGCACCGCAGAACGTTTCGCTTATTCTGGCGATGGAAGTCCAGGGGCGGAAGACCACGCCTACCGAAAGACATCCGTCACCTCATTGCCGAAATGGTGAGGGAAAATCCCACGTGGGGCCAGGCGCAGGTGGCAGCGGAACTGGCTCTGAAGTTGGGTGTTTATGTCTCGCCGCGAACGGTGCGAGCTTATTGGCCGCAGGAGCCTTTGCGCTCGGGGCCACGTGCCGCTAGTTCCGGGCGCTGGAAGACGTTCATTCGTAATCACGCCAAGTCGGTTTTGGCCTGCGACTTTTTTGTGGCCGTCTCGGTTCGTTTCCAGTTGCTGTATGTGCTGGTGGTAATGGAGATCGGCACACGTAGGATTGTTCACTGCAATGTGACGACACATCCGACGGCGGCTTGGACAATGCAGCAGATGCGCGAGGCCATTCCAAGTGATCATGCATATCGGTTTCTGATTCACGATCGAGACACCGTCTTTTCCGTTGAACTCGATAAACAGATCAACGCCTTGGGGATGAGGGTGTTACGAACGCCAGTACGCGCTCCTCAGGCCAATGCCTACTGCGAGCGGCTGGTAGGAACCATTCGCCGAGAATGCCTCGATTACCTGATTCCCTTGAATGCACGGCACCTGCGGCACCTGCTTCGCGAGTTCGCAGAGCACTTCAATCGAGGACGCCCGCATTCGGCCCTGGGCCCCGGAATTCCTGATCCGGCAGGGACAACCTTTTTCCCTCCAAGGGGCCATGGGCACTCGCTGCCAACGAATGCGAGATTCCACAAGAAGTCGGTGCTGGGTGGGCTGCATCACGAGTATCGTCTGGATAGAATCGCCGCTTGAGAAACGTTCCATGAAGAGAAGGCGCACCCTGATCACCTCCCCGCTGGAATGGCAGATGCGTGCCGCTCCGGTGCCGCCACCGGCGATTCCGGTGCTGGCCGAACGCGGCGGCACTCAACTCAAGACTCCACGGCCGACACTGCTGGTGGACACCCGCGAGCAGAACCCGTTCGATTTCTCTCGTTTCGAAGGTTGGTTCTTTGGAATCGAACGGAAGGCACTCAAGCTGGGTGACTATTCCATCTCTGGGTTGGAAGATTCCTGCGTGGTGGAGCGTAAGGACCCTGTCGGATCTGGTGCACTCGTTGACCGCTGAGAGAAGCGTTTTTGTTCATCGGCTACGGCTCATGGCCCGATACCCGCATCGGCTGCTCGTCATCACGGCGCCGTTGAGTCAGGTCAAGTCGCCCTACGCTCATTCCGGCGCGAACCCCAATCAGATAACGCAATCGTTGATCGCCACCCTCGCAGGACTCCAGGTTCCATTCCTGTGCACCGAGACTCATGAATTGGGCGAGGAGTTAGTGGCCTCATACCTCTATCAGGTTCACCTATACGATTGGCTGGAACGCAACGACCACGGCCGGTTTCTGACCGACAACGACCTGTAGCGAAACTCATCATCATTTCAGAACTTGATGTTTGCCTCAAAACCCGGAATCAATTCGCGGCCACACGAGGTTTTTGCGTAGCACAACCGGGTTCTTGCCCGACGTCGACTGCCGGTCCAGAAACGCGAGCGTGCCCGTTCGCGGATCGACCCGAAAGGCGCTGGCCTCGCTGCAATCGCCGTGCACGCAATAGAGGAAGTCGTACTTGCGGTCAAAGGCCAGGAAGGACGGATTCACGAGGTCCTTTACCAGTTGTAGGTGCGTCCACGCGCCTGAAGGCCTGTCCACGCGGTAGACGTTGATCCCCTCGCCGCGAGCTCCGCGCTCCTTGGTGGTGCGGCATCCGACATACGCGAAGAGAGGCGATTCAGAAGACTTTTCAGCACCCTGTCCACTCACGACGATGAGCCCTCCTTCAGGCTCTTACAGGAACGAGCCACGCCCGTTCGAGGCCATTAAACGTGTTGCGGTTGCGGAGCCGTCGGTATGCCCGCCGACTTGGGGGTGATGGGACGGCGCGTCATCGTCAGCACGATCGTCGCGCCCGACACCAGCAGCAGGCCGGCGATCAGGAAAGCCCAGTTGTAGCTGCCGGTGATCTGAATGATGTAGCCGGTGATGATCGGGGCCATCATGCCAAAGACGTTGCCGCCAATGACGACGAAGGCCATCGCCTTGCCGATGTTGCGCGGATCGACCAGCAGATCGTTCAACAACGAGAAGTCCAGCGTGGTCGTGGTGGCGATACCAGAGAGCGAAATGGCAAACACGCCGACCAGCACCCAGATGCTGTGGACTACCGGAACGATGAGCACAACCGCGCCCAGCATCAACGCCAGCGCGACCACGTTCCTGCGCCGGCCGCCGGTGACGCCCTCCTTCTTGATGTAGATGTCGCTGATCTTTCCGAGGAAGATGCAGAGCACGGCGGCGATGGCGTAGGGAACCGCGGTGAAGAGGCCGGTCTTCAGAATCGTGAGGTGCCTCGTGGCGATCAGGTAGCTGGGCAGCCAGGTCAGGAACAGATACTGGGCATAGACGTTGCAGCCCATCGTGAGCGCGAGTCCCCAGAGGGTCTTGGACGACAGAAGCTGCGAGAACTTGTGGCCCTCGCCGCCGCTTGCGCCGGCCCTCTTGCCCTTTTTCTCCTGACGCTCGTTCAGGATCTTCTCGCGTTCTTCGGCGCTCAGCCAGCGAACGCTTTCGGGGTCGCCGAACCAATACAGCCAGGCCAGCAACCACATCATCCCGATGCCGCCGGCCATGACAAAGGACCACCGCCAACCGATCAGGCCGATGGAGGCGCCGAACAGGGCGGAAGCCAGCGCGGGGCCGACAAACGAACCGCTGCCGGACAGCGAGGCGAAGACGCCTCGTTCGCTGGTCGGAATCCATTCCCGCACCACTTTCCCGATCACCGGGTTCGTCGTCGACTCGCCGCCTCCCATTACCAGCCGGGTGACGAGGATCGAGGTGAAGTTCCACCCCGCGCCGGTCATCGCCGTCGCGAGCGACCAGATGAAGATGCCATAGGCCGCCATCCGTTTGGCGCCGATGCGGTCGACCAGAAAGCCCATCGGTAACTGGAAGAGCGTATAGCTCCAGATGAAGGATGAGAACAGATAGCCCATCCATACGGACGAAAGTCCGAACTGTTGCGCGATGGGCTTCGCCGCGATCGAGAGGGCGATCCTGTCCATGTAATTGATCGTGCCCAGGCAACAGAGAAATACGCCGATCCAGACCCTACGCGGCATAGAACCCTCCTTTGTCCCTGGCCCCGTGGGCAGGCTTCAGACGAGATTCTACGCGAAGCGTGAACCACCGGTTTAGGGGGCCGTGCGCAGCAGTAGAAATGACAGTGTGTACTACAATAGCGCAAAAAGAAAACAAGCAATACAAGGTTTACGCTCGAGGGCATTTGCCGTCTTCGAGAGAGAGGATTGGCTTCATGTTATCCGGTTGCGTCGATTACGAACGCCTTGTCGATTTTGGAACCGCTGTTTATGCGGGTGCCGGCATGCCGGTGGAAGACGCGCGCCTGCTGGCGGACACGCTGGTAAAGGCCGACCTTTGGGGCCACCAGTCGCACGGCATGCTGCGCCTGGGCTGGTATCTGGCGCGCATACAGAACGGCGTCACGCGCGCCGTTACTCAACCGCAAACTATCATGGATGGCGGGGCGATCGCGCTCGTCGACGCCTGTGACGGCGTCGGGCAAGTCGTCTGCGCGAAGCTGATGCAGGATGCTGTCGCGAAGGCCAAGGTGCACGGCATCGGCGCCATCGCGATTCGCAACTCCAATCATTTCGGCACGGCGATGTATTTCACCCGCATGGCGGCGCGCGCGGGATGCATCGGCTTCCTGTCGACCAATTCAAGCCCCGCCATCGCGCCCTGGGGAGGCCGCAAGAAGGCCCTGGGCAGCAATCCTTGGTCGATCGCAGCTCCGGCCGGGAAACATGCTCCCATGATGTTGGACATCGCGAATGCGCGCGTCGCGCGCGGAAAAGTCTACCTGGCCAAGCGCGAAGGAGTGCCGATTCCGCTGGGCTGGGCGCTGAATGCCGCCGGAGAGCCGACCACCGATCCGGACGAGGCGATCAACGGCGTCTTTCTGCCGATGGCCGAGCATAAGGGGTATGCCATCTCCGTCATGATGGACGTGCTGTCGGGCGTGCTCACCGGAAGCTCGTTCAGCGGCGGCGTCAAGGGGCCTTACGTGCCCGACAGCCGCAGCGGCTGCGGCCATATGATGATGGCCCTGGACATCTCCAAATTCATGCCGCTCGACGAGTTCAACACCCGCATGGAACGTCTTATCGCCGACCTCAAGGCCGTACCGCTGGCCAAAGGCTTCGACGCCGTCTACTATCCCGGCGAGATCGAGGCGCAAAACGAGGCCCGCCACCGGCAAGAGGGAGTACATCTGCCGGAAGAAACCATGGCCGAGCTGCGACG
>JBEKQR010000260.1:0-6587 GCA_049519515.1 Candidatus Korobacteraceae bacterium | reverse complement strand
CGGGCGCAACTCCGGCGGAATCACCGGAATGACATCCAGGATCATCCACTGCGGCTTGTTGCCGGACTTGCGGAAGGCCTCAACCACTTTCAGCCGCTTGGCGTACTTGAGCCGCTTTTGCAGCGAGGTCTCCTCGCGCATCTTCTGCCGCAACTCGCCGGAAAGCGAATCGGTATCGACGCGCTTCAGCAGCTCCTTGATGGCTTCGGCGCCCATCATGGCCTTGAAGCCGGAGGGACGGTACTGCTGGTCCAGTTCGCGGTACTTCTGCTCTTCCTTGATGATCTCGCGCTCTTTGACCGGGGCCTCGCCGGGCTCGACCACCACGTAGGCCTCGAAGTAGAGCACCGACTCGAGATCGCGCAGGGAGATGTCGAGCATGTGGCCAATGCGGCTGGGCAGTCCCTTGAAGAACCAGACGTGCGAGCAGGGCGAAGCCAGCTCGATGTGGCCAAGGCGCTCGCGGCGGACCTTGGAGAGCGTGACTTCCACGCCGCACTTGTCGCAGATCACGCCGCGGTGCTTCATGCGCTTGTACTTGCCGCACAAGCACTCCCAGTCGGTTACCGGCCCGAAGATGCGGGCGCAGAACAGGCCGTCGCGCTCGGGCTTGAAGGTGCGGTAGTTGATGGTCTCCGGCTTGGTTACTTCGCCGTGAGACCAGCTCCGGATTTTCTCAGGCGAGGCCAGGCTGATACGAATGGCGTCGAAATCCGCAATGTTTGTTTCACGGTCAAATGGGCTTGAGCGGTACAAATTGCCTCCTTCCTGCACGCTGCCGCGCGCAGGTGTCGCGGCCCTTCGCGGCCGCCCTCGGCTCCCGTAACTCGTCAGCCGCGGTTGCTGGTTGGTTCCCTCGGAACAATCAACCGATCACCCGGCCTGACTGCAACTTCGATCCGCCATGTGCAGGAGCCTCCTGGCGGATACGTAACTTTCTGGCGCGGTCCCCGGCAAGCCCGATTCAGGCTTGCTGGGGCGCCCTAATCGGCAGCCACGGTCAGCGGCGGCTGCGGCTGTGGTTGCTGGGCGCGTTCCTTCACCTTGATCAGCTCGACGTCCAGGCACAGCGACTGCAACTCGCGAATAAGCACGTTGAACGACTCCGGCACGCCCGGCTCGATGGCGGCTTCGCCTTTGACGATGGCCTCGTAAATCTTGGTGCGGCCATAAACGTCGTCGGACTTCGCCGTGAGCAGCTCTTGCAGGATGTACGCCGCTCCGTAGGCTTCCAGCGCCCAAACTTCCATCTCGCCGAAGCGCTGTCCGCCGAACTGCGCCTTGCCGCCCAGCGGCTGCTGCGTAATCAGCGAGTACGGGCCGATGGAACGGGCATGGATCTTGTCGTCCACCAGGTGCGAGAGCTTGAGCATGTAGATGAAGCCGACCGTAACCGGCTGCTCGAAACGGTCCCCGGTCATGCCATCGTACAGAACGGTCTTGCCCGAGGCCGGCAAGCCGGCGCGCTCCAGCAGCGCCTTGATTTCGCGCTCCTTGGCGCCGTCGAACACCGGCGAGGCAAAGACCACGCGATCTCTCATGGTCTCGGCCATGTCAGCCAGCGAATCGTCATCCAACCCGTCCAAGTCGGGGATGAATGGCATGTCCTTGAACAGCTCGCGAACGCCTGCCCGGACCGCCTCGGCCTTGCTCCCGTTGGACATCAGCTCGGCGACCTTGCGGCCAATCTCCTTGCCGGCCCAGCCGAGGTGCGTCTCCAGAATCTGGCCGACGTTCATGCGGCTGGGGACGCCCAGGGGATTGAGCACGATCTCCACCGGCGTGCCGTCTTCCAGATACGGCATGTCTTCTTCCGGCAGAATGCGCGCGATCACGCCCTTGTTGCCGTGCCGGCCGGCCATCTTGTCGCCCACCGACAGCTTGCGCTTCATGGCGATGTAGACCTTGACCAGCTTGATGACGCCGGGCGGAAGCTCGTCGCCTTTCTGCAGCTTCTCGACTTTCTCGCGCACGATCTTGCGCAGCACGTCGATCTGGCGCGAGGTCATCTCCTCGATTTCGTCGATCTGCTCGTTGACTCGCGGGTCCTTGTCGTTGTAGCGGATGCGCTTGAGGTTGCGGGTCGAGATGCGCTCGATGGTTTCGCGGTCGAGAACGGCGCCCTTCTGCAGGAGGCGCTTGTTGGTGCGCTCGTCGTGCAGGTCGGCCTGCACTTCCTTGCCGCCCAGCAGAGTTTCCAGCCGCTTGAGGCGCTCGTCGGTGAGGATTCGGATTTCGTCGGCCAGGTTCTTTTCCAGCCTGGCGACCTGCTCCGCCTCGATCTGCTTGGCGCGTTCATCCTTCTCCTGGCCCTTGCGGGAGAAGATCTTGACGTCCACCACCGTGCCCTCGATGCCGGGAGGGCAGGTGAGTGAGGCATCGCGCACGTCGCCCGCCTTCTCTCCGAAGATGGCGCGCAGCAGCTTCTCTTCCGGGGTGAGCTGGGTTTCGCCCTTGGGCGTTACCTTGCCGACCAGGATGTCGCCGGCCTTGACGTTGGCGCCGATGCGAATGATGCCGCTCTCGTCCAGATCGCGCAGCGCGCTTTCGCTGACGTTGGGAATGTCGCGGGTGACCTCTTCCGGCCCCAGCTTAGTGTCACGGGCCTCGATCTCGAACTCCTCGATATGGACCGAGGTGTAGTAGTCCTCCTTGACCATCCTTTCGGAAACCAGGATGGCGTCTTCAAAGTTGTAGCCGCGCCAAGGCATGAAGGCCACCAGCACATTGCGTCCCAGCGCCAGTTCTCCGCGCTCGGTGCAAGGGCCGTCGGCAATCACTTGTCCCTTGACCACGCGCTGGCCTTTTTTCACGATCGGCTTCTGGTTGATGCAGGTGTTCTGGTTGGAGCGCTTGAACTTGGTCAGCGTGTAGATATCGCTGCCCACCTCGCGCGAGAGCTGCGTGGGATGATGTTCGCCCTCGACACGCACGATGATGCGCTCGGAGTCGACCGAGTCCACCAGGCCGTTGCGGCGGGCCAGAACCACGGCCCCGGAATCGCGGGCGGTGACGCCTTCCATGCCGGTGCCCACGATCGGCGCCTGGGCGCGCAGCAGCGGCACCGACTGGCGTTGCATGTTGGCGCCCATCAGCGCCCGGTTGGCGTCGTCGTGCTCCAGGAAGGGCACCAGCGAGGCGGCAACCGAGACCAACTGCTTGGGGCTGACGTCGATGTAGTCGATCTCATCGCGGTTGACCAGCACGAAATTGCCGGCCCGGCGGGCGTTCACCAGCTCGGTGACGATCCTGCCGTTTTCGTCAAGCTCGGCGTTGGCCTGCGCGATGACGTACTTGTCCTCTTCCCAGGCCGACAGGTAGAAGGAGAACGGCTCGTAGTCGATGGGCCGCTTGCGGCGTGCGCTCAAGTCGGCGTTGACCTTCAAGGCCTCCGTCTTGTCGATGTGATCGCCGACCTTGAAATCGCTGTCGCCGGCGTTGACCACGGTGACATAGTCAAGCACGCGGCCGCCTTTCACCCGGCGATACGGCGACTCGATGAAGCCATAGTCATTGATCCGGGCATAGCAGCTCAGCGAAGAAATCAGGCCGATGTTGGGGCCTTCCGGGGTCTCGATGGGGCAGATGCGGCCGTAGTGCGTGGGGTGCACATCGCGCACTTCAAAACCGGCGCGCTCGCGCGACAGGCCGCCGGGGCCGAGGGCCGAGAGCCGGCGCTTGTGGGTGATCTCCGAAAGCGGGTTCGTCTGGTCCATGAACTGGGAGAGCTGGGAGGAGCCGAAGAACTCGCGAATGGCGGCCATCACCGGCTTGGCATTCACCAGGTCGTGCGGCATGGCCGTCGACATCTCCTGGTAGACGCTCATCTTCTCCTTGATGGCGCGTTCCATGCGCACCAGGCCGATGCGGAACTGGTTCTCCATCAGCTCGCCCACGGCGCGCACGCGGCGGTTGCCGAGGTGGTCGATGTCGTCCACCGAGCCGATGGCCTTGCGCAGCTTGAGCAGGTAGCGGATGGCGGCGTAGAAATCCTCCGGCTCCAGGGTGCGCAGCTTGCGGTCGGTAGCGTCGGCGTTATCAAACAGCTTGATGTTGAACTTCATGCGGCCGACGGCCGAGAAGTCGTACTTGCGGGCATCGAAGAACATGCCGTGGAAGAGCGCAGTCGCCGTGTCCAGGGTGGGCGGATCGCCGGGGCGGAGCTTGCGGTAGATCTCGATCAGGGCTTCCTGCGGGGTCTTGACGGAATCGCGGCGCAGGGTGGCCGAGATGATGGTGCCTACGTCATCGCGCTCGGGGAAAAACAGGTCGAACTCGGCCACGCCGGCGTCCATGAACTTGGAGATCTTGTCGGCGGTGACTTCCGAGTTGGCCTCCAGCAGCACCTCGCCGCTGGCGGTATCAATCACGTCGGCGGCGGTGTAGGCGCCTTCCAGGTCGGCCAGATCAACTTCAATTTCGGTGACCTTGGCCTTGTGAATCTCTTTCATCACGGCCGGCGAGAGCTTGCGGCCGGCGTGCGCGATCTCTTCGCCGTTCTTGTTCACCACGCGATGGGCGAGCTTCATGCCCAGCAGGTTGGTGGGCCGCTCGACGCCGGGCTCCAGCGTCCAGTAAGCCTTCTTGTCCTTGAGCGCGATGCGGTCGACCGTGTAGAAGGTGCGCAGGATGTCCTCGTCGGAGCGCAGGCCCAGGGCGCGCAGGAAGATGGTCCCCAGAAACTTGCGCTTGCGGTCGATGCGCACGTAAAGGATGTTCTTCTGGTCGTACTCGAACTCCACCCACGAGCCGCGATAGGGAATGATCTTGCCCAGGAAATAGGTGCGGTTGTTGGCGGTCTCGAAAAACACTCCCGGCGAGCGGTGCAACTGGCTGACGATGACGCGCTCGGTGCCATTGATGATGAAGGTGCCATTCGCGGTCATCAGCGGTATGTCGCCGAAGAAAACCTCCTGCTCCTTGATGTCGCGGATGGTCTTGTTGCCCGTTTCCGGGTCCTTGTCGTAGATGGTCAGCCGCATGGTGACCTTGAGCGGGGCGCTGTAGGTCATGCCGCGCTCTTCGCACTCGGCCACGTCATATTTCAATTGCAGGCCGACGGGATCGCCGCACTTGTTGCAGAAGTCGGGGGTGTTGGCGTTGTAGGTGCCGCACTTGGTGCAAAGCACTTCGCCGGGATGGAACGGGTCGGTAACCACGGTGGCGCCGCAGTTGCGGCAGGTGGTCCGCAGGTGGTGCAGCCCCTTGAGGTGGCCGCACTTGCACTCCCAGTTGCCGATGGCATAGTCGACGAACTCGAGCCGGGAGACATTGCGAAAATCCTCGATCGGGAACACCGACTGGAACACCGCCTGCAATCCTGCATCCTCGCGCTCGCTGGGCAGCCAATCCATCTGCAAGAAGCGGTCATAGGAGCGCTTCTGCACCTCGATGAGGTTCGGAATCTGAATTGTCGCCGGAATTTTGGAGAAATCGAGACGCTTGCGGAAGGCAAGTTTCTTGTCAGTCATTTAAGACTCCTCAGTAAAGTCCCGCAAAACCGTGTGCGGGACAAGCGCGCGTAACCACCCCAGCAATCGCAACACCAGCGTTTGCTGGGGACCCCGGTTCGCGCATCTCCAACCCCAGCCCTCTGCGCGCTGGCTGGAGGGGAAAAGCCCGCCTTTGCCAAAATCAGAGCGCGGGGTGCAGTGCCGGACCCCGGGACCCGAAGGCAAACAGCCGGCCAAAATATGAGCAAATGGAATCTCCCGCGACAGCCGGTGGGTGAGCTGTCTATTTGAGATCCCGCCGGGAATGTGCAAAAAATTCCCGGATAAGGCTTGAAAACAGGGGCGGAGTTGAAGTAAAAGACGCTTTCACCCCGGCTGCGCCTGGCCTCCGGTAAACGCAACTGTTACGCTTGCCAGGGCATAAGGCGAACGCAAAAAAATCGTTTGCCGGGACCCGAGGACCCGGCATTGTGGCCGGGAAGAACGCTCAGGTGTCTGCCAAAAAACAACAGGAGCGCCCGGGGCAAACTGCCACCCAGGCGCCGTGTGAAGGCGTCGCGTAATCTTATGGCTCGAAGTATCGAGCGTTCCGGTACTGGTTATTTGCACCGGAAATGGAATAGTCGTTTCCCCGCCAGTATTGAAGCCCTGTTTCCGTCTCGCGTCCTCAGCGAAGCCGTCGCGGAGAAGGCGAGCCCGCTCCGAATCCACCCTATGCAGACCGCCTGCCGCCAAGGCCTCCGTCGCCGAACCGGAGCCCGCCAAAGCTCTACGTCAGTCTGCCTACCGTTAAAGAAAAACTGCGGTCTGAGCAATTAGATGACCGCTTTTCTCCTCTCGATTCAAATCTGCCCAAAATAAACACTCTATAGCTTACCGCAAATTGTGAGCTGATGCCGTTGCCTGCATTGAGTCACCCGCCGCTGTCCCATGGTACCTGGGCGAGCCCTGCCAACGGCCGGTGCCCACCCACTCCCTGCGGTGGGCGTTCAGCAAGCGCAAAAGATGCCACTTGCTGGAGATCCCCACTACGCGGAACAACGACGCGGAACTCGGGCAAGCTTCAAGCCGACCCAAAACCAGGCTTACTTCACCTCTACGGTCGCGCCGACGTCGGTAAACTTCTTGCGTATC
>JBEKQR010000259.1:0-6612 GCA_049519515.1 Candidatus Korobacteraceae bacterium | reverse complement strand
GGCAACGCGGCTGGCAGGTAATGGGAGTCGAGGGCTCTGCCCCAGCCGCCGCTTACGCCCGCTCCACCGGCCTGGAGGTGCGGGAAGGGATCATTGAAAGCCTCAGCTTCTCCGGCGCCTTTGATGTCGTCACCGTCTTTCAGGCGATTGAACATTTCGCCGATCCGGTCGCCTTCCTCAACCACGTCAGAAGTCTGATCAAGCCCGGAGGTTTTGCCGTTCTCACCACGCCGGACCGCAAGGGCTTCATGGGCAAGCTCCAGGGCAAGGGCTGGTTCGGCTATTACAACGACGAGCATGTTTTCTTTTATGACGCTTCCAGCTTCAAGCGGACGCTGGAGAAGGCAGGGTTTTCCGGCGTGGCTGTGCGCAGCGAATCCGGACGGGCGCTCAGCCCGAGTTGGGTCTTTACCCGGTTATTCGAGTACTACTACACCGCTCCCGGAATGGCGCAGCGTTTGATGGCCAGATCCAAGCCTGTTTGGAAGTGGTTTGACTGGCTGCGAATCCGGGAGCCAGCCGTCAATCTGGTTGCCATCGGCTGGCGGGGCTGACTGCCGCTCGCGCCCACTTCTGCTACCCTAAAAACGTGGAGCCCGAAGTTCAAACCCGATGGATCGGGGCGGACAGCATCCTGTACGCGACCGCGCATCGTCCCTGGCCGCTGCCCCAGGGACAATGGGTGATGACGCAGACCTGGCACGACCTGTTGTTCGCTCACTACCGGGTTCCGGTCGCGGCCCTGCGGCAGCTTGTGCCCTGGCCGCTGGCGCTCGACCTTTACGGTGGCGAGGCCTGGCTCTCGGTTACGCCCTTCTGGATCGCCTCGCTGCGTCCGCCCGGAATCCCGCCCCTTCCCAAGCTTTCGCAATTCTGCGAGCTGAATGTGCGCACCTACGTTTCCTACGGCGGCAAGCCGGGCGTCTTCTTCTTCAGCCTGGACGCCGCCAGCCTGTCGGCGGTGTGGGGGGCGCGGACCTTCTACCGCCTGCCATACTGGCACGCCAGCATGCGCGTGGAAGGGAATCAGGAGATACGCTACCAGTCGCGGCGGCTGCATGGTCCGGCGGCGGCCAGCGGAATGCCGCGCTTCCGCGCCGTTTACCGGCCCGGCGTCCAACCGCGGGCGGCGCGCCGAGGCAGCATCGAGGAGTTTCTGACCGAGCGCTACTGCCTCTACGCCTGGAATCGGGGCAAGCTCTATCGCGCGGAAATCCATCACCTGCCCTGGCCGCTGCAGCCGGTGGAGACGGAAATCGAACTCAATACCATGGCCGAACCCCTTGGACTCTCGCTGCCGCTTCGTCCTGACCTGGCACAATTCTCCCGCCTGCTCAAGGTGCTGGTGTGGGCGCCGGAGAAGCTGCCGGGCCTAAAGTCTTGACAGCGGCCACGGGCTCGTCAGCGGGAGCTGCTCGATTAGAGAAAAATGCCTGCGGAGAGCATCGGCTCGAGGTCTGGATGTCTTATAAAGAGCCGCGATTCTGTTAGGATCTAGCAGGCCTCATTCTGCATCTTAAATCAGAGGCTTGTACCCGGAATGGAACCGATGAATCAATTCCACCAGAGACGCTTACAAAAACTTGCGTTGCTGCTGGTGTTGACAGTCGGTGTGTTCGTGGCCGTCCAGACCATTCATGCCCACCCCATGGGGCATGCGGACGACGGGCATTGTGCTCTCTGCCTGGTGGTACACGCATCGGTGGTGGTGGTTGCACTTCCGACGCTCCCTGTAGTGATCACGAGCGTTGCCGCAGCACCACCGGCGGAAGCGCAGCTGCCGCGGTTAGTTCATTCGGCCCCTGTCTCCATTCGACCCCCGCCCGTCACCATTTAATTTCAGCCCGCAAACACCAATAGTCACGTGGTTTCTTTCTTCTTTTGAGGAGAGGCAGGCATGCCGAACGCCGGCATCGATGTAGCGTCCCCTCGGGGGAACGAATTGGAAGTTCCTTCTATGTTTGAAGACTGTCTCCTTGAATCGGGCGGCAAGCCGCGAAAGCGGAGTCTCTGGACGACAGCGGTCTCGTTTGCCTTGCAATCGCTCGCGGTCGGGCTGTTGTTCCTGGTTCCGCTGTTTTATACCAACACGCTCCCCAGGCAGGAGGTGACGACGCTGGTGTACGCGCCGCCACCCCCACCCCCACCGGCAGCGGCTCCGAGGCGCAGTATTGCCCCTGTTAAGCCGCAAAGGAAGCCCGACCCGGATACCGCCCGGCTGCGTACGCCAACGGCCATCCCGAAAGAGATCATCACGCCTAAGGAGCCAGAGGCACCTCCGCCTGCTGCGCCCGCCTCTGGTGGAGTAGTTGGAGGGGTCACCAGAGGAGTGCCCGGCGGAGTGCTTGGGGGAGTGCTGGGCGGTACCGGACCCGCGCTGCCGAAAATCGCCGAGCCGCAACCCCCGCCGCCGCAGAAGATCCGCGTCTCCTCCGGGGTGGCGCAGGGGAACCTGATTCATGACGTCAGGCCGCAATATCCGCCTCTGGCTCGCCAGGCTCGCATTCAAGGCATAGTGGTGTTGCTGGCCGTGATCGGCAAGGATGGTTCCGTGCGGGACCTGCACGTCAAGAGCGGCTCGCCGCTGCTGGCGCAGGCGGCAATGGATGCCGTCAAACAGTGGCGCTACAGACCGTATCTTTTGAACGGCCAACCGGTTGAAGTCGATACCCAGATCAACATCAACTTCACCTTGGCCGGAGGCTAGAACTACATTACCGTGCCCTACAGTAAGAAGCCGGAGAGTCAACTCGAACGATCAGCGCTCCGCAAATGGGTCGCAGTGATTGCACTCGTGGCAGTCACCGCCTTCGCGGTAGTGCAGGTAGCGCACTTCCATCCCGCCGAGGCTGGCCACTCCGGTTGCTCACTCTGCCTGAGCACACACTGCGTGGCTGCTGTAACCCAGGTAAACACAGCGCCGGCAATCGCTTTTCTTTCCCGTTCTGAAACTCCTTCCCAGCCGAAGCTTATCTTTCATCCCCGCATAAGAGTTAACCGCATCCGTCCTCCGCCTCCGTCTGTGTAGCTCCTCTCCAGTTCTTACGACAGGCACAGTTCGTTACCCAACGAGGGATCGTTGACGGAGGCATTCATGTCATTACTTAAAGGGCGGAGTTCTCCTGCCTGCAGTTTCGTTTGCTGGCTTGTTCTTACCTTGGCGTTGATATATGCAGTGCACGCCGGGGCCCAGGGCCTTGGCACCTCGGGACAAATCCGTGGTCAGGTGACGGACAGCACGGGCGCGGTCATTCCCGGCGCCACCGTCGAGATCCGCAACGCTGTTACCGGCTACACCAATCGGGCAACAACGGACGACAAGGGCGAGTTTCGGCTCAATAACGTGCCCTTCAATCGTTATCAATTGACCATAAACGCGAAGGGCTTTACCACGCAGCAGCAGGAGGTGGAAGTCCGCGCCGCGGTTCCGGTTCAGGTAAATGCCAGCCTGTCGGTGGCCACAGCCTCGCAAACCGTGATCGTTGAGGCGGGAGCGCCGGAAATCCTGCAGAACACCCCGACCACCCAAAGCAACGTTGACGTGAAGACTCTGAAGCTGCCCAGTGTGAGCACCAACTCCGCTCTGAGCTCGATCATCACCAACGCCAGCCCCGGCGTCGCCGCCGACTCCAACGGCTTCTTCCATCCGCTGGGCGAACATGCCGACACCACCTTCAGCGTCGATGGCCAGCCTATTTCAGATCAGCAGAGCCGCATCTTCGCCAATCAAATTTCGCCTAACGCCATCCAGTCGCTGGAAGTGATCGACGGCATGATTCCGCCCGAGTACGGGGATAAGTCAAGCCTGGTGGTGCGAACCACGACCAAGTCCGGTCTGGGCCTTTCACAGCCGACCGGCAGCGTGTCGATGGGATATGGATCGTTCGGCACCACCAACGGCAGTATCGCACTTGGGGTTGGCGGACAAAAGTTCGGCAACTTCTTCACCCTGGACGGCATAAACAGCGGGCGCTTTCTGGACACGCCGGAGTTTCGGCCGCTCCACGACCATGGCAACTCCGAGAACCTGTTCGACCGCTTCGACTGGCAGGCCACGAGCAAAGATTCGTTGCACTTGAACCTTTTCCTCTCCCGCGCCTGGTTCCAGATCCCCAACCAGTACGACCAGACCAGGGCCTTCAACCCTTTGCTCACGGCGGATCAGGACCAGCGCCAGCAGAACCAGGGCTTCAACATCTCGGGCTTCTGGACGCGCCTGTTCAATCAATACACCTTGCTGAGCGTCAATCCTTACGTGAGAGAAGACCGGGTGCAGTATTTTCCGAGCGCCAATCCTCTCAACGACCAGCCGGCCACGCTGTCATCGCATCGCCGGCTGACGAATGCCGGGCTGAAGGTTGACCTCTCCTATGTCAAAGGCAAACACAACATAAAGGGTGGTATTGATGTCTATCACACTTTCCTGTCCGAGAACTTTTCCCTCGGCATTACAAATCCCCTTTTCCCTAGTTTCTTGGATTCCCATGGCAACCTTCTTCCCGGCCTGGCGCCTTTCAACCTGACTGTCCCCGGCGGTATCCCCTTTCACTTCGTGGGCACCACCGACATCAAGCAGGAAGCCGTGTACATTCAGGACAACATCACCTATCGCAGCCTGAGTGTTCTAGCCGGCGTCCGCGGGGATAACTACAACGGTATCTCTTATGGACATCAGATCGAGCCGCGTGTGGGTGCAAGCTATCACATCAAGAAGACCGGCACCGTCCTGCGGCTCGCCTACAGCCGCCTGTTCCTGACCCCATATAACGAGAACCTTATTCTTTCAAGCTCGACGGGAACGGGAACCGGTTCAGGTGGTTTGGCCGCCACCGGTATCGGCGCGTTCGGCCAGGCGCCGCTAAAACCGGCGACCCGCAACCAATTCAATGCCGGCTTCGAGCAGGCGTTTGGAAAACACCTGGTGGTGGACGCCATGTACTACTGGAAATTCACCCAGCGCGACTACGATTTTGATGTGCTGTTCAACACGCCTCTGACATTCCCAATCCAATGGGCGAAGTCCAAGATTGATGGTTTCGCCATCCGGGTGAGCATGCCGAAATGGCACGGGTTGAGCGCCTTTACTACCATGGGCCACACTCGTGACCGCTTCTTCAACCCGGAAGTTGGCGGCATTCTCTTCAACTCGCCGATCAACTCCGGCGTTTTTCGCATCGACCACGACGAAGCCTTCGAGCAGACCACGCATATTCAATACCAGCCAAAGAAGAACGGCCCCTGGTATGCGTTCACCTGGCGATATGACAGCGGCTTGGTGGCGGGAGCCGCGGGCACCGCTGACCAGCTCCTGGGTTTAACGGCCGACCAGCAGACGCAGATTCAACTGAGCTGCAATGGCGTCCGCGCCACGCTGACTGCTCCAATCACCACTTGCGCCCCCAGCGGGCTTTCCTCGCCTCTGGTGAAGATCCCGGCGCCGGGCACCGAGAATGACGATAAGAACCCGCCCCGGGTTCAGCCCCGGCACCTGTTTGACATGGGGGTGGGGTGGGACAACATCTTCCGGGGAGAGCACAAGAAATGGAATGCCAGCCTTACCGTGGTGAATGTCACCAACAAGGTTGCCCTATACAACTTTCTGTCGACCTTTAGTGGAACACACTTCGTGACACCCCGTAGCTACACCGGCCAGATTACGTTTAACTTCTGATCCGATGCCTGCCCAGGGAATGTGTCACCGTGAAGCACGGCCTTATGGCAATACAGCATCTCTGGTTTTCTATCGCGATCGCGGGTGCGGCGGGAACAGCAGGTAGGAAAGGGAAACTGCGGCCAGGATCATCCAGGCCAGGTTCTCGCGCGCGGCAAGCTGCTCCACGTGCAAGCTGCTGCTGGGTGCATACAGGCGCTGGGCGAAGACCAGTGCCGCCAGCACCGATCCCAGGACG
Organism: Candidatus Korobacteraceae bacterium; assembly: GCA_049519515.1. GTDB lineage: Bacteria > Acidobacteriota > Terriglobia > Terriglobales > Acidobacteriaceae > CAWBRT01. Next base: position 703 of record JBEKQR010000259.1, on the reverse strand, counting down.
CCGACCATAACTCCGAACCGGGCAGCCAGGACTATCAGCACCACCACGAAGCCAAGAGGAACAAAAATACGGAAAGTGGAGTGAGAAAATAGTCCCGCGGTAATCAGGGCTGCTGCCAGGACCAACAGAAGGCCAGTCAACGTTTTGAGGGGACCCATAATCTTGGAACGCGTAATCACAACCTTACTTCTCACTTCAGACCACCTCGTGGTTGGCGCAGCGGGAGATAGGCTATTTTTCCCGGCCTGTAACCGGATAACCCTAGGATGGCATGAATCCAGGGTGACACCGCAAAATTCGAGAGCTGCGGGTCGAATCCGTCTGTCCGGCGGCACGCAATGGCAGCGTTCGACTGGCTTCGGCTGCCCTGGCAATGCTGACAAGGATGTTCCCGGACCCCAACCCCAGCATTGGCGGGAGGTTCCGGGACGCCAGCCCGCAAAAAAAGAGCAAAGGCTTTGGATTCCCCTGGATAAAATGCCCTGCATGTCGTCAAATTGAAGGGCCGCGTTTTGCTTGATTCATGACGAACGGAACCCAAGTACTTCTGTTGCAGCTCTTTACGATCTTCGTTTGGGCGAAGGTCTTTGGGGAGCTGTTTGAACGCCTGGCGATGCCGGCGGTACTGGGCGAGATCCTGGCCGGAGTAGTGCTCGGCCCTTATGCCACACAGTTCGTCATTCCTACCGACACGGTTAACTCC
>JBEKQR010000258.1:0-6628 GCA_049519515.1 Candidatus Korobacteraceae bacterium | reverse complement strand
CGGTAGCCGAGATTGTCTTCCTTGCGGCCGGAGTTCCAGCGGCCTTCCTCGGCGTCGATGAAGTAAAAGCCGAGGTTCTCGCGCTGGTCGAAACGGATGCTGTCGAAGATGAAAAATTCCAGCTCGGGGCCGAAATAAACCGTATCGGCCACCCCCGTCGAGTTCAGGTACATCTCCGCCTTCTTGGCGATGTAACGGGGGTCGCGGTCGTAACGCTGTTTGGTGACCGGATCTTGGACGTCGGCGATCATGACGAGGGTCGGTATTTCCGTGAAGGGATCGAGGCGGTAGGTCGTCGCATCCGGAATCAGGAGCATGTCGCTCTCGTGGATGGCGGCCCATCCGCGGATTGAGGACCCATCCATCCCGAAGCCCTCTTCAAACGATGCCTCGGTCAACTGATTGATCGCGTAAGAAACGTGGTGCCAAAGTCCGGGAATGTCGGTGAAGCGGAGGTCCAGCATCTGAACGTTGTTTTTCTTGGCGAAGTCCAGAACGGCTTTCGGATCACCTTTAGTATCTGCCATCGATGCTCCTTTTGAGGGATTGCCGCGTCGCTGCGGTGCACTCGTAGGCCGGGACAGGCCAGAAAAACCTGCCGCCAGACCTTTAACCCTTTGTGCTATTGAATGCTTAGACTTGTAGCCAGCCCGGGATTGATTCCCGGAACGAGAATAAAACCAGCGCTCCGGGATAGGAAATCGATACTTTTTATCGACTCCATAAGTTGGGATTATAGTATTGCTGCTGAAAAAGCACTAGACTTAAGACGGGTAAAGCCCTTATTGGTTGTTCCGGCAGGCGGCGGCAAGCAGGGACGATGGACTTCGATCAACTGGAAACTTTTCTAGAGGTTGCGCGCCACCTCAGCTTCTCCCGGGCAGCCGAGAAACGCTTTCGCACACAGCCGGCGATTTCGGCGCAGATACGGGCCCTGGAGGAGGAGGTCGGGACCAAGGTGCTGGACCGCAGCGGCGGCAAGGTGTCATTGACTGCGGCGGGCAAGGTCTTCCTGAAGTACGTCGAGGATGCTCTGGAGGCGCGCCGGCAGATCGTGGCCGCCATGGCGGAGATGGAACGGGTGCCGCGCGGAGAGCTGGTCGTGGCCGCCAATGAGGGCACTTGGCTGCACATTCTCCCCGAAGTCTTTGCCGAGTTCAAGAAGCTCTACCCCGACGTGGCGGTGAGCGTAAAGCGGGCGGAGAGCCCCAAGATTCTGGAGTCGATCATCGACAACAGCATCGATTTCGGGGTCGTATCCATGCCGGTGAACGATAAGCGCCTGACCACGGTCGTGATCCACCGCGATGAGCTGGTGGTGATTATTCCGCCACGGCATCCTTTGGCCAAGTGCAAAGGCGTAACCCTCGCCCAGGTGGCGGAGTTTCCGCTGCTGCTTCCCAAGCACGGGCGCACCCGCGATATGATTGAAACCCTGTTCGACAAGCGCGGGCTGAAGCTCGACTGCGGCATGGAACTGGACTCCAGCGAACTGACCAAGCGCTTCGTCGCCGCCAACGTGGGAATCGCCTTTATCGCCTACTCCAACGTGGAGCGCGAGGTCCGCGCCGGGCAGTTGGCTGCCTGCAAACCATCCGACGCGCAGATGGCGCGGGACCTGGCGTTGGTCTTCCGCAAAGACAAGGCCCTGAGCCGGGCCGCCCTGGCCTTCATCGAGATCGCCGTCAAGCACAAGGCCCCGGAGGCGGTCAGCGTTCCCAGGTGAGGCCGTTTGCGCCGCAGCAGCGGCAAAAAAGTGGTCATCGCTGGCGAACTCCGGTCAGATTTGCCTTTCTCATCCCCAGCAAACCACACGTTCGTTGGGTTCCGTCTGACGCTCATTAGCAGTTCCCTGCCCAGCGATAGTAGCGTCCAGACCCGGGCCGGCATGAGAAAAAAACTGCATTGCGCCGCCGCGCGGTTTTGGTTTACTGTTCAAATCGCCGCCTGAAAATTCGCGCCATACTTCGGGCTGAGGTTCGAGAGAGGACATATAAGAATTGGCCAACAACATGGTCCCCAAGCGAATCTTCCTTACCAAGGGAGTTGGAACGCACAGGGAGCGGCTCACATCTTTTGAGCTGGCCTTGCGCGATGCCGGCATCGCCGCCCACAACCTGGTTCGTGTTTCCTCCATTTTCCCGCCCAACTGCAAGCTGATACCGCGCAAGGACGGCTTGAAGTATCTCAGCGCGGGAGAGGTAGTGTTTGCGGTGGTCGCCGAGAACTCCACCCGGGAGCCCCACCGCCTGGTGGCCTCCAGCATCGGCCTGGCCATGCCCGCCGATCGCAGCACCTACGGATACCTCAGCGAGCACCATTCCTTCGGCGAGACCGAGCACGCCGCGGGCGACTACGCCGAAGAACTGGCGGCGGAGATGCTCGCCACTACGCTGGACGTCGAGTTCGACCCCGACAAATCCTGGGACGAGAAGAAGGAAGTCTACCGCATGTCCAACAAGATCGTGCGCACGGCCAACATTACGCAGTCGGCAGTAGGCAATAAGAAGGGCCTGTGGACAACGGTCATCGCGGCGGCGATATTGATCTTCGAATAGGGAATAGGGATCAGGGATTAGGGGTTAGCGACTGCGGATCAGCGCGGTTTGATATTACCTTCCTTACCCGCCGGCACAGGGATTAGGATTCACACAAGACGCAGCTCTTTCCAATTTCCCCTAACCCCTGATCCCTATTCCCTAACCCCTAACGAGATCCTTCATGCGTGCCGCGGCGTGAAATCGTATCGACCACCTCCGGACCGGCGCCCGGATTCTTGTCAAGCCGTTCCAGCACCGCCGCCACGATCAGCGGCAGTCCCACCGTGGCATCCAGGAAGACCTCGCCGAACTTCCCGCCTTCCTCCGGCGGAACGAACTTGCCCCAGGAAATAGCCTCACTGTAAGGGGAACCGGAGAGTCCGCCCCAGAAGGCCGGCTCGGGACAGATTCGCAGGCCGTAATGATAGCGTTTCAGTGGCAGGTCTTCCCCGCCCCGGCGATGGCGCAGCTCGATATACGGGCCGAACTGCTGCGACCAGTTGCGGGGGACTCCGCCGCCGATGGTGAAAAGCCCCAGCCGCTTCTGGCCCAGCAGGGTCTCGGCGAAATGATTCAGATCGAGGAAGGGGTCAAATTGCAGAGCTGACCGCCTCAGCTTGGCGCGCTTGCGGTTGTGCAGCGCAACGTCAAGTCCAAGCTCGGAGTCGGTAAATGCCGGCACGAAGACCGGCACGTTCTTTTCGTAAGCCGATTTCAAAATGCCGCGCTCCGGCGCCTTCTCGTGCAGGTAACGGCCGATTGCGCGGTTGAGCTTATAAGAGCAGAGGGTCTCGGCCGTGTCCCAGGCGTCCAGAATGCCGGCGACGATGCCCTCGACAAAATTCAAATTTGTCTCCGGCTCCAGCGTGTCGTAAACGCGGTTATAGCCAGCCTCGTACAGCTCCACGTCATTGAGCCGCTCGTCATAAACGAAGTGCGACTTGCCGGCGGCTTCCACCAGCCCATGCGCCATGAGAGCGCCGGTGGAGACCAGCGCCTTGACGATGCCGCGATCGATAAGCTCGGTAATAATCAGTCCCTGCTTGGCCACGGTCATGGCGCCCGCCAGGGTCATCACCACGAAGCAATCCTTGTCGCGCGCCATCGCCTCGAGCACGTTGGCCGCCTGCCCGACCTGGCGCCCGGTGAAAGCCGTCTTGGCCATGGCGCGCACCAGATCGTCGACGCTGCGCACCTGCGCCAGATCGAGCGGTTCCAGCGCGGTCAGCCGGTCGCTGACCGGGTCATGCAGTTTGCGCTCAATGCCCGCGCCGTCGGGAGAATGTTTGTGATCGCCGTGCTTCAAATGCCTACCTCGCTTTGCAGTTAAGCCTAATTGCAGCGCAGCACCGAATCAAGGCTGATTGCCACGAACTACCCATATCTGCCAACCGAAGGCAGATGTGGGGCACGGTTAAAAGTGAGCCGCTAATTCCGTCGACGCCCGTTTGTTATGCTAGAGGCGCGAACGGCTGCCTCGGGAGGGCTGGCAAGTGGCGCATCACAAGTTCCAGGTCGGACTGCTGCAGATGGCATGCGGCCCGCAGCCGGACCAGAACCTCGAACACGCGCTGGCGCAAACGCGCGAGGCCGCCAGGCGCGGCGCGCAGGTCGTCTGTCTGCCCGAGCTGTTCAAGACGCAGTACTTCTGCCAGCGCCAAGACCCAACGCTGTTTGACCTGGCCGAACCGATTCCAGGACCAACCACGGCCCGCTTCGCCGATCTGTGCCGCGAACTGCGAGTGACCGTCGTGGTTTCGCTATTCGAGCGGCGCGCGGCCGGCCTTTACCACAATACGGCGGCGGTGATCGGCGCGGACGGCAACTTGCGTGGCATCTACCGCAAGATGCACATCCCCGACGATCCGCTCTACTATGAAAAGTATTACTTCACCCCCGGCGATCTCGGCTTCAAGGTCTTCGAGACGGAGGCCGGGCGCATCGGCACGCTGGTTTGCTGGGACCAGTGGTATCCGGAGGCCGCGCGCCTGACGGCCATGCAAGGCGCGGACGTGCTTTTCTACCCGACCGCCATCGGCTGGCATCCGGCGGAGAAGGCCGGGTTCGGCGCGGCTCAACATGATGCCTGGAGGACAATCCAGCGCTCCCACGCCATTGCCAACGGCGTCTATGTGGCGGCCGTGAACCGGGTGGGGCACGAGCATGGCGATGTCCGCGGAAGTCGCGCGCCCGGCGCGGGCATCGAGTTCTGGGGCGGCTCGTTTCTGTGCGATCCTTTCGGGCGCGTGCTGGCCGAAGCGCCGCCGGATCGCGAGGAAATCCTGATCGGCGAGGTCGATACCGCCAACTTGGAAGAAGTGCGGCGCAACTGGCCTTTCCTGCGCGACCGGCGCATCGACAGCTACGCCAAGATCACCGAGCGCATGATCGACTAGCATTTCAGATTTAAGATTTAAGATTGACGATTTCAGATTTGAATCTGGCCTTAACGGTTCGTTGGCTGCGCGCTGATGCCGATTGGGTTCAAAAGCAATCTGAAATCTGCAATCTTAAATCTGAAATTACAAACTTTGACCGAAGCCAATAACAAACTTTCCCACGCTCCTGCGTCGCTCGGCTATCGCATGCCGGCCGAATGGGAGCCAATGGCAGCCGTCTGGCTCTGCTGGCCGCATAACCGCAGCGACTGGCCGGGAAAATTCGCTGCCATTCCCTTCGTCTACGCGGAAATCGTGCGCCACCTGGCGCGCGTGGGGCGAGTCGAAATCATCGTCCAGCACGAAGCGGCCGAGGCCAGCGCCCGCGCCGTGCTCGCTTTCGCCGGCGTGATCGGCGCCGGGAAGCGCCCGGCGAACCTGCGCTTCCATCGCTGGCCCACCAATCGCGGCTGGACGCGCGACTCCGGACCAATCTTTATACGCCATCGCAGCGGCAAGATTGCCATTATCAACTGGAGCTTCAACGGCTGGGCAAAGTACCGCAACTGGCAGCTCGACGACCAGCTTCCGCAGCGCATAGCCAGCTTCCTGGAGCTCCCGGTCTTCGAGCCTGAATTTACCAGCAGGAGGCGCGCCACCGCAGTAGATGTAAGAACGGCATTTGCCGGGAACCGCGGGCGGCGGGTGGTGCTTGAAGGCGGCAGCATCGATAGCAACGGCCAAGGGCTGCTGCTGGCCACCGAAGAATGCCTGCTCAGCCGCAGGCAACAGCGCAACCCGGGAATGAGCCGCGCCGACCTGGAAGATGTGCTGGGCCGCTTTCTCGGGGTCAGAAAGGTTCTCTGGCTGCAACGCGGAATCGCCGGCGACGACACCCACGGCCACGTGGACGACATAGCGCGCTTCGTGGGGCCGCGCACCATTGTCGCCGCCTGCGAAGCGGACCGCTCGGACGCCAATTACGAGCCGTTGCGGGAAAATCTCAAGCGCCTTCGCCGCATGACTGACACCGCCGGCAGGCGCCTGCGCGTCATACCTCTGCCTATGCCCTCGCCCATCGTAATCCGCGGCCAGCGGGTGCCCGCCAGCTACGAGAATTTCTTCATCTTCAACGGTCTGGTTCTCGTGCCAACGTTTAATCAGCCAGGCGACCGTCTAGCCCTGAATACGCTCGCCGAGGCCATGCCAAAGCACACCATCGTTCCCATTTACTGCGGGGATCTGATCTGGGGACTGGGCGCCATCCATTGCATGACCCAGCAGCAGCCGGGATAATGTGTCCTCACCCTCATCCCTAACCCCTATTTTTTCAAGCCTGCTACACTCAGCGAAGCATGACTCAGCACAGCATGGATGCCGGCCACGCCGACGAACTCTGGATGCAGGAGGCCCTGCGCCTGGCCATGCGTTCGGCGGCCTTGGGCGAGGTGCCGGTCGGGGCCGTGCTCGTGCGGGAAAACGCGGTGCTGGGACGGGGATGGAACCAGACCATCGCGGCTCGCGATGCCAGCGCGCACGCCGAGATTATTGCCCTGCGCGAGGCCGGCGCCAAGGTTGGCAATTACCGCCTGGCCGGCTCCGATTTGTACGTCACGCTGGAACCCTGCGCCATGTGTGCCGGCGCGCTGGTGCACGCACGCATCCGGCGGCTCATCATCGGTGCACTCGACCCTAAGGCGGGAGCAGCCG
>JBEKQR010000257.1:0-6635 GCA_049519515.1 Candidatus Korobacteraceae bacterium | reverse complement strand
GGACCGTCGATTACCGGCGCCCGCTGCCACCGCTACGCGCTGCTCCACCACCACCGCCGCGAGCTCCGCCGCCACGCGCTGCTCCGCTACCGATGCTGGAGCTTCCGCGCGAAGAATAGCTCCTTGCTTGTCCGCCATGGCCGTAGCCACTCAAGGCACCCGAGCGGACGCCGCTCTGACCGCGGGGTTGAGCGTACCCTCGAGCAGCCTGGCGGTTTCCGTTGAACGGCCGTGCCGTTGCGCCGGGACGGTTGTAAACTCCGCCGCGAGCACCGATGTTCCCGCTTTGAGGTCTGTTCCCTGCGCTGGTGCCGGCACGAATTCCGCCGCGCGCGCCTCCTCCCCGGTAAAAATTGTTTCGATTGTAAAACGTGGTGCTCCGGGAGTAGTACCTGTTGTGGTTATAAATTACGGCTCGGTTATGCCAATCGAATCCCCAGTGAGGCCAGCCCCATCCATAACCGCCAAAGAAGCCGATTCCGAAGCCGGCTCCGAACGAGAGATACGGCCCGCCATACCAGATTCCGGGATACGGATACCATCCCGGCCACGCCACGATGGGACCACCGTAAACCGACCACGGATTATACGCGGGGACGTAAACGACATCGGGGCTAGCAGGCTGAATGACGACCGTCGAGTCTTGGGTCGTTACGGTTTGCTGCGGCGTGGTCTTAAGGTTGCCGGCTTCTTGCGCGCGCCGGCGCATCACCTGTACAGCATCCATCACATCCGGTTGCTGATTGTAGTAGGCGTCGCCTAAAGATGACGTCCAAGAGAGGTTCTTGTCCATATTTCCAAGGACGGATGGAAATGCAGTGAGCGCCTTGACGCTCGGGTCCCAGGGTTGCTGGTCCACAGCTTGACCCAAAGCGTCACCCTTCAAATCCGGGTGCGCTTGCACCCATCTGTCAGCCTCGACAACTTGCTCGGGAAACGTGGACGCCGCCAGAATTTGCCCCACAAGCGAATCCGGATACAACGCAATCGGGGCCACCAATCGCTGCAACTGCTCGGGAGTCTGTTGCGCGTATTGGGTCTGCGCGTCTTGAGCGGGTTGCTCTGGGACTTGCGCGTCTTGATAGGCCAGCAACTCCAGAGGCCAAGCCGCCAACAACAGAACCAATGACAACAGGGGAACCAGAATCTGCTTGCCAAATCGAGGCCTTGAGAATCCTGCGGCATGTCCAGAAATGTTCATGTTCTTGAACCTCCTCTGCACCTTCATTGCTTGAGGCATCCGATAGACTTAGAGATAAGCAAGACACGGTCGGGACAAACCGTAATCCCCCAAAACAGTGTCATTTCCAGAATTTCACGTCTGGTCAATATTGCTCACTTCGTCGTTGAATATTACTCCGGCCACGACCCAAGTTGACGGTACGGTCCCAGGTACATCCCTGCCGCGGTTGCCACTTCGGCAACGGTGATAAGCGGGCGTATTGTGGGGCTTGCCCGCCGCCCTTTAATCGTTAGCAGCTTTCTTGTCCTTGTTCCATCTGCTCCGGGGGACGGCGGTTACAGACTCTCGCAACAGCCACAAACCCAGCAGGAAGAGGCAACAGAAGCCGCCGTAAAGGTTCTACGGCTAAGCTTCTGAAGTATTCAACTTCGCAACAATCCTTATTGCTGCTGGCGCGTGGTTGTTGTGTTCGTCGTCGTGGCGTTCGTCGACGTTGAGGAGTTCTTCTGCATCTCCTCGCCCATCGGAGGCGTGGTAGTGGTGGTTGTCGTGACGTGCTTCTTTACTTTCTTGTGGTGGTGCTTGTACTTCATTGTGGTATCAGTGGTCTGAGTGGTCTGGGCCTTCGGCGAATATGCCGGAGACTCTGTAGTCGTGGTGGTGCTACTCGTCTGAGCAGGCGGCGAGTCCTGTGTCGACGTCATGGTGGTGGATTGTGTGGTGCTCTGTGCCATTACCGGCAGGGACAGTGCGAATATGATGAGCGACCCCAGGGCGACAGCAAATAACTTCTTGGATGACATTCGATTCTCCTTTACGTTAACCTGCCACGATGGTATAGCTTCCATTACCACTTGATCTGATCACAACTGCTCACTGCACCGCGTTTTGTCTTCCTCTTTCGAAATCTTCCGTTTTCTTACCCAGAGACGAATATTACGGATGACGGTCAATGTTGACCATCTATCTATGAGCAAGGGCCTGATGCTGGAGAATGTATAAGGTCCGTTCGGAATTAGAAATTACAGAGGACAACACAATGTGGCAAATCAAGAGCGTGGTTTCCCGGGCTCCCAAGTTCGCAATGCGCGGTCTGCTTCTGGCCGTTACAACAACCTTGCTCGCCTGTTTGGTTTTGGTGCCAACGATCAAGGCAGATGTTAGCATCAGCATAAATCCGCCCGCCTGCTTCTACGGCTACTACAACTATTCACCATTTGCCTGCGCGCCTTATGGTTATTACGGGCCGGGCTATTTCTATAACGGCATCTTTTTGGGCGTAGGCCCATGGGACAGCTGGGGCTATAACCACGGCTGGGGCAGCCATCGCTTTAGCGGTGGTGGAGGAGGAAGGTACGTCGGCTCCCGTGGAAACACCCGTGGACGTGGCCCAGCGGTAGAACGCGCGAGCCGCAGTAGCCGTCCCCACGCCGCAGCAGCGCGTGGTGGTGTATCCCATGGCGGTTCCCATGCCACAGCAGCGCGCGGCGGCGGGTCTCACGGCGGCAATGGCGGATCGCATGGTGGCGGCGAACGCCGCTAGCAGCTGATTCTAAACCTATGGCTGGCGCAAAGCCGGGCCGAGCGAGGGCGACATTGAAGGAATTGAACAAGCCGGATATGCCGCCTCGCAACTGATACAGGCTCTTCCAGCCAGCGTTTTGTCGGGGGTTCATGAAGTGGGCGGAGCGTCCTCGCTTCATCTGTTCCGGGGTGACGACGGCTTCAGACTCATTCGCGCGGCAGCCAAACGGCACACACGCACAGACGGGCAGCTCACGGCAATACAGATCCCCTACAACATACGTGCCGGAAAACCGAATGGTCTCATGAGCAATATTGCACAGACGCCTTCATCCTGACCCGTTAACGTAAAAAGCACTTCGTGCGCTACGAATGCGCCCTAGCAGGCTGCTGAAAAACCCAGGCAAGCGGTTGTTTTGAAGGGGCGCGGCTTCGCGGGGTCCCCAGCAAGTCCGCATTTGACTTCTGGGGTGCCTTGAGCCGCGCCGTAAGAGACCCTTTATTATCAATATTCTGAGCGGGCTTTAGCCCGCGAGGGAGGTTGGTTCTTGCTTCTCGCAGAGGTTTTTCCGCAGCCTCCTAGGCCATAAACGCGGCGTGCTTAGCTGACCGTTACGTGTTCCAGCGGGAGCACAGCCCATCATTTATGTTCTCTTAATCCGTACGCGAGAAGCAGTTTTCTCGCGGGCGTTACGTGTGATTCGCATTCGGGTGCCCGCAAATGAGCACGGGAGGTTGACGTGACACTTCCAGTACGTGTAGCGGTTATCGGTAACCACGTTCCTCGGCAGTGTGGAATTGCGACCTTTACGACAGATTTGTGTGATGCCATTGCGGTTGAAAACAGAGCCGCTGGAGTGTTGGTAGTAGCCGTCAATGACCCGCAATCGCGGTACCGCTACCCTGCGCGGGTGCGATTTGAGATAACCGAGGACGACCTCACGTCCTATCGAGCAGCCGCCGAATTTCTTAATTCCAGCAATGTCGATCTAGTGTGTTTGCAGCACGAGTATGGAATTTTTGGCGGGAAGTCCGGCAGCCATATCTTGCGGCTGCTGCAGCACCTCAAAAAGCCGGTGGTGACAACTCTGCATACGGTTCTTCGTGAGCCAAATGTCGACCAACTGATCGTTTTGCAAGAAATTGCAGCGCGCTCCGATCGTCTTATAGTTATGGGCAAGCACTCTTCTCGGTTTCTGCAAGATGTATTTAGAGTCCCCAAAGAAAAGATTGACCTGATTCCTCATGGCATCCCCGACTTGCCCTTTGTGGAGCCGGCCTTTTACAAAGCATCGTTTTTAATTGAAGAAAAGACTGTATTGCTCACGTTCGGCTTGCTGTCTCCAAACAAGGGATTCGAAAACGTGATTCGTGCCCTGCCGCGCATCTTGTCCCGGCACAGCAACGTTGTCTACATAATCGCAGGCGCCACTCACCCGCATGTCAGACGCCGCGAGGGTGATCGATATCGGCTCCAGTTGCAGGCCTTGGCCAAAGAGCTGGGAGTTGAGGAGAATGTGGTCTTTTACAACCGGTTCGTCAGCCCTCAAGAAATGGCTTCGCTGGTTGGTTCGGCCGACATTTACATCACCCCATATTGCTACGAGGCACAGGCCGTATCCGGAACCCTCGCGTATGCCTTGGGCGCCGGGAAGGCGATCATATCGACTCCGTACTGGCACGCAACCGAACTTTTGGACGATGGGCGCGGGGCATTGGTCCCCTTCGAGGATTCGGCCGCTATCGCAGATACGGCAAGTGAACTTTTGGACAACGATGCGGCCCGCCAGGCGATGCGCAAACGTGCTTACCTCCATGCACGCCACATGGTCTGGGACCGGGTGGCGCAGTCGTATATGGGGACCTTCGTACGAGCTAGCGCTAATCGCATGCAACCTGCCTGCGTGGCGTTCCCTGTCCAAGCTGCCGAGAAGAACGCTAACATCCGACTCTTAAGTGCCTGAGCGCTTTTCCGGCGCGGATTGAGCAATCGAGAACACGCGCTTACCGCCAACTCGCGCAAGGAACTGAACTTTGCCTGCGGCTGGCAGGGCAGAAAGCAAAACCCCAAGGGGAGACTCGGGGTTTTGCCGGGGGAAATTAATGAGACGAAATTGACTTTTATTGTCGGCATGCAGGATGGCAAAAACTGGTCAAATTTGAACACTCAAGGGCTAGGTGTCCCAAAACGGGAACAAGGGGCCGCGCCGATGCACAGTCAGCGGCCAACGCTTCCCCCTTCCGCAGGCTCGTCGGCATCTTACACATATAACAGGGGTTAATACCGGGTGCTTGCCGCATACTCGGCAGCCTTTTGGTTGGCTGCTCCGCAAGAGTAGTTGGGCCTTCCAGCCGAAATATCTCTCATATCTCCCATATATCTCCGGCCAAACCTCCGGCGTCTTGGTGTGCATGGCTGCGGTTGGTGAAGACCAGGCATCTCCGGAACAAACTAACTTTCGTCGTGTGGTGAGCAATATTGTACAGTCGTGGGTTCCTGAACAATGGCATGGTTTGCCTGGGGAGTGCTGTTTGCTCCTGCCAGCACGGAAAGGGGTGCGGCCATGAGCAGCACATCTAAGCACCGAATCCTTGTTGTTGACGATGAGCAGAGTATTCGCGAGAGTACGGCGAGGATGCTTGGCGCGACTGGATGCGACGTCAGTACCGCGGAAAATGGCTTTGATGCTCTCTTACAGCTCAGGCAGACGACTCCGGACGTCATCATATCCGATCTCAACATGCCGCAAATGTCAGGATTCGAGTTCCTCTCAGTGGTGCGCCGCCGCTTTCCTGAAATCTCGGTGGTAGCGGTTAGCGGCGCTTACGAGTCCGGCGATAGCGTCCCGGGCGGAGTCATCGCCGACGCGTTTTACGCCAAGGGGCAGCATCATCCGGCAGAACTCTTGCGTACTGTAGCCGAATTGATTCGGACCCCGGCGGCGCGGGTAGTGAACCAGCACCGGCAGTCGGCTCCGGTCTGGATACCGCGAAACGGAAAAGATTCCAACGGAGTGCCTTACATCGTGCTGACTTGCACAGAGTGCATGCGGTCTTTTCCATTGAGCGTGCTGCGTGAAGGCGTGCAGGAAATCCAGGAAACGCCCTGCCTTTTCTGCGCAACTCCCGTCAGATACGTTATTGATTTTTCGCGTGCTGTTAGCTCGCCAAAACACGACATAACAGCAGAAACGAGAGGCGAACAATGGGGCGGACCAGTGTCATGCCCCGGAGGGGGAGATTCCCATTTAATACCGGGCCGCGTTGACAAGATCTCCAAGGTCAAAGGCCCGATTCGCTGCCACAAATGCCAATTGATGTGCCGCGATGCCGAGCACTATCTAAGCCACAAGTGTGAACGCAAATCGTACTCCGCTTCGGCGGCTTCCGCTGGCGCCCAGCGAATCTCGATAGGCCCCGGCGCTTAGCGATCGTACGGTTTGGGCTGAGGGTTAGCCGTAGACCCCAGCGAGTATCCTTTATAAGAACATGACTTCAGCGCCTGCCCGACACCTTCCCACTATCTGCGCCTCGGGGCAAACGCATGTCAACCATCAAAATCACGAGCCTCGGCTTGGGGTTTTTTCTCCGGCTCCGCCAAACGCCGGTAAGCCCAGTTTTCGCCGCTTGATTGCCGATTCAGGTCGAGGCTATCGGCTGCCCCCCTGTCGAAACAGCCAAAATTGAAGCGGGGTCCCTGGACTTTTCCCTGGAGTCAGACGCCGCAAATGGGAGTGCCCGCGCTAACTGATTGGAAAAATTGGTGGGCAGTGCAGGACTCGAACCTGCGACCTCCTGCTTGTAAGGAAATCCCCGACGAGTAATCAACGATTTACGAGGTTGTGATTCATCACCGGCGATTGCCGTAAGTATCGATACGGTAGACGCTTGTTTTGAGGGTGATCGTAATCGGCAGTAACGTTCATAG
>JBEKQR010000256.1:0-6642 GCA_049519515.1 Candidatus Korobacteraceae bacterium | reverse complement strand
TGGACTCCAGGACACTGAGTCTCTGGCAGATCGCTGAATTCGTCAATCTCCGCGTGGGCCGCTTAACGCGGCCCACATTCTACACCGCCACATGCCATAGGGGCAGGCGTCGTGCAGGTTTCAGTATCACTCAATCACCAATTTTGGAATTTCTGTACAGGTGTGACGACCGGGCGACTCCCGGTTCAGGTACCGCGTTTTTCCACGACAAAGACCACTCCTGATGCACTTGGCCCTCGATGTCTTTTGAGGGGGTGATACTGTCGATTCCAGTGCACCCATTTTGATAGCCAAGCGTCGAGGCGTACCAGTGCGGGAGAGTTATAGATGGACCTTCCCGGGCAATCGTAATACGGTTGGATGAATCGTTTGGTAATCCAATGCTTTTGGCGCGAATGTGAGCGCAGGGTGAGTCCGGCAGAAACGAGTATGTTGCGGAGAATCAATTCAGGAATTCCACGCTCGTGGGCAGTCATGCCGGGTCGCTGGTGTGTCCAGTCGCCCATCGAGGTTCTTGGTTCAGACACTAACATCCAGCCGCCGGGCGCCAAGCAGCGCGTCAGTTCAGAAACAACGAAGGAGACGTTCGGGATATGGTGAAGCACATTAAAGCAAATCACCAAATCGATGCTTTCATCGAGAAGGGACAGTCTGCCTGATGGATTCGGGACTATATAGCTGACCATTCCTGGAAGGACCGTCGATACTGGCGCTGGATCCACAATCGTGACCATCTTTACACGATCGACAATCGGGAGCAGATCCTCACCTGTATACGAACCAAAGCCGAGAACGTGCTCCCACTGGCGTTCCGGCAGGTGCCGGAATGCATGAAAGACGTTCAGTTCTCGGTATAGGTATGGCTCCGATGCGACTGAATTTACCAACTCATGATAGCTATGCTTTTCGTCAGCAAACCATTCTTTGATATGTTCTTCTGTAAAGTCGTCTCCGTACAGTCGGACGCCTTTCAAAATGCTATTATCGACAGACGGAAGCATCGTAGGCCCTTTATCGTGTAACAGTCTCATCTAATAGCAGACGGGCGATCTTTCTTCAAGAGAATTCGAAAGAATTAGCAGAGCTATCTGGCGACCTGGACGTCCGCCAACTCGGCTGCGGCGCCATGGCCGGCAGGCCCCGCTTACCGTCAAGCAACTGGCCCTGAGCCTGCCGGTGCCAGCTTGGAAACCTATCAGTTGGCGAGAAGGCACTCGGCAACCCCTCCGTTCTCGTTTTGCCGCGCTGCGCGTACGCCCAGCACACCACGATTACAAGCGCACGCTCCCGCCTGCCGAGGAATGGTTGTTGATCGAGTGGCTAAGCAGCCAAAGCGAGCCGACCAAATACTGGCTTTCCACTTGGCCTGCGCCAGCCAAGCTGCGGGATCTGGTGACTCTGGCTAAACAACGTTGGATTATCGAGCGCGATTACCAGGAACTGAAACAGGAACTGGGGCTGGGCCATTTCGAAGGACGGGGCTGGTGCGGTTTTCACCACCACGCCACGCTCTGCGTTGCCGCCTATGGGTTCTTGGTGGCCGAGCGAAACCGTTTTTTCCCCTATACCCGCGCCGGTCATCTTGAATTATCAGCTCCGAACTCCCGCCGGACTTCCATCCGCGCGGGTCGACTGCGCCCCGAGCGACATAACCCGTACTCTATGACAAGTCTTCGCATCCAGTTGGCCTACTATCTGCTGCGGCAGCTCTCTCGCTGCCCGTACTGTGGTTCGGCAGCAGCTAGACGTTTATAACACAGTAGTACTAGGTTGTGTCTGGTAATTCGATTTGGCCATGGCCCGCCTAGTCAGCCCCCGCCGACAGTCTTATTTGGCGTGGGTTTCGATTGGCGCTCGTAGGGTTATTTTTGCGTTGTATCAAATTACCAGACACGACCTAGCCCAACGTATCCGGATCCGGCTACAGTGATCTTCATACTAAGTGCCTTCAGTTTTCCGATGACAGGTGCAGTTCTCGACAGCGCGCCCCGAATCAAGCGAGCTGTCTTCCCAAAATAGATTTACCTGCCCCACAGATTGCATGTGAAACTATACGTGCTCCCAGCCACTGGCGTTCCGCTATAAGTAATCACCGCAGAAGTCTTTGTAGTCTTTGCTGAAACAAGCGCCAGCGTACCCGTGCCGCCGTTCATTGCACAAACGATTCCTGGGGCGGTCGAAAAGGCTCCGTCGCGGTGGGTGTGCGTGATGGTGGGGTTGGCCGCTTGGCCGCCGCCGCTGGAAATCACCGTGACATCGAAGCTTTGATCCATTCCCGCAAGTGCGGTCACAGATGCGGTAGCTCCCCAACCAGCGCTCAGAGCAAAGTCCGCCGTTCGGACTCCTCCTCCATTTGATAACAGATAACGTCCTGAGTTGAACCCATTTCTTGCGGCAGCATAGCCATTCGCATCCAGGTAGAGCCGGTTTGTAGCGCTTAAGGCACCGTAATTGCCCACAACAAAGTAGCCGGTAGTAACAGGCAAAGCGACCCCCACCAGAGAGTTCAACGCGTAAGCAGTTGAATCGCTTTCACGGTAGAACTGATTCAGGTTGCCGTTTGTTCCCATCATGTAAATAGGCGCGCCGCCATTGGCAACGTGCAGCGGATAGCCATTCGCCCAGGAAGCGTTCGAGGCTAACGCAACCGAACTTCGAGCATCAAAAATTCCACCATCGTTCGGGTTGGTCAGTTCCCAGCGAAGTGCTTGCACGGATACAGTCGATCCATTTCCACCAATGATGCTAGTCTGGATGAATGTTCCAAAAGAGTAATCCTTGAACCGCACGCCATATCTAGTAAAAGATTCTATGTTGGACCCGATGAAAGTAACTGAGGCTTTGTTGAGAACTCCGTCTTCAGCTACGTTATCGCCCACGACAGCCCAATCGAAATTGCCAGTCGGGCCTGTATCGATGCCGTTGCAGTGGTCGAAAATCGCGCCATTGTGAATACGGTAAGCCGCATATCCGTTGCCCGCGACGTGAACATAAACATTCTCCAGCTTCCACATCCCAGCCAGATCAAGGCCGTTTTTACCGATGACCTTCCCCGCCCCCTGCCCAATTTGAACGTCGCGCATGACACTGGAGAATGCTTGTTTAGCAAACACTCCAGAACCGCCGCAGCGATCAACGGATAGATGCTCTAAGTGGATAGCCCAAGGCGAACCAATATTATCATGGATATAAATGCAATGCGCCGTCCCGCTGCCGCTGCCTTGTACGCCTAACCTTTCTATCAGAGTAGAATTGAGCCCTACATTGCCAGTAATCTCAATTGTGGCACCAGTTCCACGAGCTTTGAGGATGCTGCTTTGAGGACTTTGGCCGAAGGCATGTAAGCCGGAAAAGGTATAGTCTGCTCCACTACAAGCTAAATTCAGCGGGTCTGTCAAATACGTTCCGGCAGGGAAATACAACTCTCGGTTGCCCGCGCACGCGGCATTGCGTGCTGCTACGAGAGCCGCCGTGTCATTCGAAACCCCATCGCCTTTGGCCCCAAAAGCTTTGACGCTCAGTGCGCCATTGGACGACTGCAACACACTGGCACCAGCCTGGCCCACGGTCGCTCCAGGAGACTGAATCACTTGAAATGTATTCGATATGCCTTGAGCATAGCCGCTCAAAGCTGCTGTTGCAAACAACAGTACGCCTGTAAATAACCGAAAGAGGAGCTGGGGCATTGATCGCTCTCCATAATACATGCGGTTTTGTGCGAAAGAATTAACCAGCGGTGGCTGAGCGCGCACGTTGCTCATTCGCGGCTTGGAGCTGGGCCACGATCCACGGATATGTCTTCGCCAAGCCGTCGCGCAATGGCATCTTCGGCTCCCAGCCCAGCCTAGCGCGAATCAGCTTGTTGTCGGAGTTGCGCCCGCGAACTCCCAAAGGTCCGGCAATGTGGTTGATCGACAGCTTCTTTCCCGCAATGTCCATGATCATCTGTGCCATCTTATTGATAGTCACCATCTCTTCCGAGCCGATGTTTACCGGCCCGACAAACGAGGATTCCATCAACCGGCGCACTGCCTCGACACATTCATCGATGTACAGGAACGAGCGCGTCTGCTCGCCGTCGCCCCACACCTCGATCTCGCCGCCATCAGATTGCTCGGCGACCTTGCGGCAGAGCGCGGCCGGGGCCTTCTCCCGGCCTCCACACCATGTGCCCTCCGGCCCGAAGATGTTGTGAAAGCGAGCCACGCGCACGTCCAATCCGAGGTTTCTCGCAAAAGCGAAATAGAGCCGTTCGCTGAACAGCTTTTCCCATCCGTACTCACTATCAGGAGCGGCCGGGTAAGCGCTTGACTCTTCGCAATTGGGGTTGTTAGGGTCTTCCTGGTTGTAAGCAGGGTACATGCATGCCGAAGAAGAATAGAACACCTTCTTGATTTTGCGCTTCGCACCGTAATCGGCCATATGCAGGTTAATCATGCCCGAGTTGTGCATGATTTGCGCATCATTCTCGCCGCTAAATACAAAACCGGCCCCACCCATATCCGCGGCTAACTGATATGCCTCGTCAAACTCTATATCCAACGCTTTTTCCCAGCTGGCCGCATCCCTGAGGTCAGCCACCAGAAAGGAATCGGCGACCGTTGGCCCGAATTCGGGTCTCTTCAGATCCACCCCACGAACCCAATAGCCTTCATGCTTGAGTCTCTTAACCAAGTGACTCCCGATGAATCCTCCTGCGCCGCACACTAAAGCTCGTTTTACCGTCATATAGGCTCCTAAAGAATTGTTCGCCCCAGAGAACACAACAGAGAACGTACGCTGTCTTTGTAAGCGGCGCCCACCTGGGGTGGGCTGGGGTGTGAGGTCCACTGGACAATAAAGTAGGCGACAGCGGCCATGATAAGAAATGCAAGCGTAATTAGCGCCAATGCGACTACTACTTTCTTTAATTTCTTGCGCTTGTGCCGGCGCGATTTCCGGCGTGTGCGCCGATGGACCCTATGTTGTTCGGGGTGATGCGTATCGGAAGAAAATACTTGCTCACTTTGAATTGCCATAAGCTCAACTCGACGAAAGAAGTACGCCAGTCTGACTGCCGGTTACCTCAGTCTTCTCTGTTGGTATCGTTGCGATTTCGGAGTGAATCCGATGGACGCTCTCAGGGCTGCATCTTCCATTCGAGCGGTTCCATCTATTAGGACTAAGGTTCAAGCTCAAGGAAATAAGGGTGAATCGCCGGTTAGCCCGCCAACCGTCAATCAATACCAGGCGCAAGAGCTTTCTTAATTGCTTGGAGGTACTCCAGAATAAGGCATATCCACGTGGGGTGAGCTATCGTCGGCGAGCATTGTCGACTTTGTATAGTTAGAATCCTCGTGGGAATTGGATACCCCGGCCTGTGTCCGGGGCGGTCGCAGAGGTGAAACTGAAACCCCAGCGCCCAACAAGTATACTGCCAGAGCAATCGGCGCAATTCCGCAGGCCAGCAAGACAAGACCCAATTGCGGATAGAGCACAGCTACGTACGCCAACGGGGCCAGCCAGATGCAGTTGATCAGCAGAACGATTGCAGCGACTGCTGCGTGTCCCCATCGAGAAGCAGCATTTTGGTAAGCATGGGTCCGATGTGATTCCCAGACGCGACAACCGTCCACTGCGCGGCGAATCACAGTTATTGTTGCATCGGTGATGAACACGCCTAGCATGAGGAGACATATCCACAACGAGACCGGCCGCTGCCGACTCCCAGCAAGCATCAAAACGCCAAACGTATAGCCAAGGAAGCCACTGCCTGCGTCCCCCATGAAAATGCGAGCGGGGCACCAGTTGAAGAGCAAGAAAGCCGAAGCACTGGCAGCGAGCGTAATCCAGGCCGCAGCAAGTCCCGGGTAAGCGTTCCAGAGCAACAATCCGCTGATAAGGCCCGTAGAGACGGCTTCAGAAGCAGCCAAGCCGTCAGTGCCATCCATAAAATTCGTCAAGTTGATCAGCCAGACCAACCCAATCAGGGCCATGAGATTGCCGGCAAATCCCATGTCCCACGGCCCTAATCCAAAATCGACTCGGGGCAGACCTCCGAGCATGAATAGCGCGAACCCTGCCGTTAACGTGTGCGCGAGAAGACGCACACTGGCCGGCAGTGAGCGGAAATCATCGATGAGACCCAAAACAACGAGGCCGCTGCCTCCGCCAATCAAGGCCAACTCTACCCGCAGTGGAAGGAAGGAATGTGATCCTAGAAAAAACACTGCAGCAAAGAACGGGACAGCCAGGGCGACGCCACCCGCCCTTGGTTTCGGAACGTGATGGGAGCTGCGCGCGTTAGGCACATCGACAATACCCGCGCGGATTGCGACTCTCTCGATGGCGTAGGTGCCAATGGCGGATCCAGCAAATGTCATAGCGGCCAAATTAACGCAAGTAGATAAAGGATGGAGAGAAGCCATTGTGCTTTAGAAGGCTGTGACAGAAATCAAACGTAAAACCAGTTATGACGTAAGCGTCCGGTTATCCTTTCAATTACCCACAAGTACGATTTTGGTCGGTTTTGGCCGGAATTTGGGCCGTTTGCAGATATCGAGGGCGGCAGGACTCATCCATCAAAGCACAAGAAAACGGGCAATTTACGGCCATCCTTCGTAACCCGATGAAGCGAAACGCAAAATTGTGGGTAATTGAAAG
>JBEKQR010000255.1:0-6643 GCA_049519515.1 Candidatus Korobacteraceae bacterium | reverse complement strand
AGCAAGTCCGCATTTGACTTGCTGGGGTGCCTTGAGCCACGCCGTCCGGAGCCGCTAAGGATACGGGCTTTAGCCCCTGAGGGAAATAGTTTTCCCGCTGAAATCGATTTATGAAACAAGCTCTATAGAAGACTCCCAACGGCGCGCGGTGTAGGACAGTTCTACGGGATGCTTCGCGCCTCCTTCGGAGTCGCTCAGCATGGCACTGAAGATGTTCCAGAGTAGGTCCTGGTGTACTTGGTGGATTTCGGGGTTCAATCTGGAATCTGAAAATCTGAAATCACAAATCTGAAATCTTAAATTCCATGTCTCTTCTTCGTATCGGCTCGCGCGGATCGCAGTTGGCTCTCTGGCAGGCCAATCATATTGCCGCCCGGCTGCGCGAGCGGGGGCACGAGGTCGAGCTGGAGATCATCCGCACCACCGGCGACAAGATCACCGACGTGGCCCTGGCCAAGGTCGGCACCAAGGGCATGTTCACCAAGGAGATCGAGGAGGCCCTGGCGGAGGGCCGCATCGATCTGGCGGTGCACAGCCTGAAGGACCTGCCCACCGAGCTGGCGCCGGAATTCGAGATCGCGGCCATAACCGAGCGCGAAAATCCGCGCGACGTCCTGCTCTCGCTGAAGTATTCGCATTTGGACAATCTGCCGCGCGGCGCCAAGGTCGGCACCAGCAGCCTGCGCCGCCAGGCCCAGCTCAAGGTGAAGCGCCCCGATCTGGAAATTTTTCCCTTGCGCGGCAACGTCGATACGCGCGTGCGCAAGCTGGACGATGGCGAGTACGACGCCATCGTACTGGCGGCGGCCGGACTGAATCGGCTGGGCAAGACGCAGTTGGTTAAGCAGGTGCTCCCCGCCGAGGTTATGTGCCCGGCGGCGGGCCAGGGGGCGCTGGCGATCGAAATCCGGCGCGGCGATGGCGCCACAGGCGAGCATCTGCGCTTCCTCGACGACCCGGCGGCCCGCATGGCAACCACCTGCGAGCGGGCTTTGCTGAACAAGCTGGGCGGCGGATGCCAGGTGCCCATCGGCGCCTTCGCCGAGATGGCCGGGGGCATGCTCACGCTGACCGCCATCTGCGCCCGGCCTGACGGCAGCAAGCTGCTGCGTGAAGTGCAGACCGGCAGTGATCCGGTCGAGCTGGGCGAGAGAACCGGCGCGCTGATCTTGCAGCGCGGCGGAGAAGAGATTCTGAAGGAAGTTTATGGCTCGGCAGCGGCCGCGCCGCAGCAGCCATAATTCATTTCAGATTTAAGATTTAAGATTTCAGATTGAAAGACATCGACTGGTGCCTCACATCTGCGCAGTAGATGTGGGTTGTTGTATGGGTGCCAGTTTTTGGCTCGAGTGGGGCTGTTCCACCGTTGGATGAACCCACATGGAAGCTTCAGGAAAACAACCAGGTCCGGACCCATTGCCGCTTACCGGCTGGCGCATCATCGTTTCCCGCGCGCGCAAGCAGGCCGGCACGCTGGCTGGCGGGCTGCGCGCCATGGGCGCGGAGGTCCTGGAGATCCCGTTCATCGAGATTCGTCCTCCGCGCTCTTATGCCAGGCTGGATGCGGCATTGCGCGGCATCGCCGTCTACGAGTGGCTGATCCTGACCAGCGTGAATGGAGTCGAGGCATTCTTCGAGCGCGCGGAAGCGCAGCAGCTTCCTCGTTCCGCGCTCGCTCACTTGAAGATAGCGGCCATCGGTCCGGCGACCAGGGGCGCAATCGAGCGCCAGGGGCTGGCGGTCGAGGCCATGCCCGAGGAGTACGTTGCCGAATCCGTCGTCTCAACCCTGGCGGAGAAGGTGCGCGGCAAGCGGGTATTGCTCTGCCGGGCGCGGGTCGCCCGCGACGTGATTCCGCGGGAGTTGCGCAAGCTGGGCGCTCAGGTGGATGTCGCCGAAGCCTACGAGACAGTCGCGCCCGCGCAGTCGCGCCAACTGCTGCGGGCGGCGCTAGGCGAGCGGAGCCGGCCCGGGGTGCACGCCATTACCTTCACCAGCTCTTCTACCGTACGCAACTACGTAAAGCTGTTGGGAATCCGCTCGGGAAAATCGAAGCTGGTGCGCGGCGTATTGAACGCCTCCATCGGCCCGGTCACTTCCGAGACCTTGCGGCGCTACGGGCTCGCCGTCGGCGTGCAGGCGCGGCAGTACACGATTCCGGGACTGATTGAGGCGCTGGTGGAGCGGGCCAAAGCGGAGAGGTGAACCAGTGCCCCACATTTGCCGCAGTTGCAAATGTGGCCATTACGCACAGCTCTTGCTGGGGATGAACTCAGGCGGCCCAACTGCCAGCCGAGAGCGTCATGGGAGCGTCCTTGTTGTCGTGCTGGCCGTCAGGCGGGCTGCCGGGCGCACTATTGCCTGTGGGCGCGTCGGCGGAGACTCCGGTGATTTCTACCTGGCTGGCGCGCCACTCGCCATTGGCGTCCTGCTGGGCGGTGACTCGAATTTTCACCCCGGGCCTGAGCGCGCGCACCGCCGGGTTCTGGCGGCGCTCGCGGGGAACGCCGGCCTCATAAGTCACCTGGGCGCTGGATATGTCTACGTGCCGGAGCACGCCGTTCTTGCTTTGAACATAGATCCACTGATCATCCGTGGCTATGATCATGGTCCCCAGGAAGGTTCCGGAAGAGCCGGCGAAAACCGACGAAACGAACAAGAGAACGACCGAGACGATTTGAACGCACCCGCGTAGCATCTTGCCATTTGATGCAAACGAAACTGAGCGGGGCGGCCAAAAGAAATACGAAATCCATAAAAAAATCAATCCTTCGCCCGGAATGGCGTTAATGGAGGCGGCGCAGAAATGGCCGCATCGGGAGATCCGCGCTCACCGGGCAGAGCTCTGGCGCGCTCGGGGCAAACACTCTGCTGTAACCGCGGCGCCTTGTATCAGGGCATGGCTTCGCGGGGTCCCCAGCAAAATCGGCTCAAATTCAGTCGTAGTACTCCAGGCCGAGGTGGGTGATCAGCTCCTCGCCTTTCAAGTGGCGCAAGGTGTTCTTCAGCTTCATCAACTGGATAAACAGGTCGTGCTCGGGATAGAGCCCGGGGGCAGTCATTGGCGACTTGAAGTAAAAGCTGAGCCACTCCTGGATGCCGATGCCTTTCAGCGTGCTGGTGCGCTGCGCCAGGTCCATGAAGAGCACCAGGTCGAGCACGATGGGCGCGGCCAGAATGCTGTCGCGGCAGAGGAAGTCCACCTTGATCTGCATGGGATAGCCGAGCCAGCCGAAGATGTCGATATTGTCCCAGCCCTCTTTGTTGTCCCCGCGCGGCGGATAGTAGTTGATGCGCACCTTGTGGCAGATGTCGCGGTACAGCTCGGGGTAGAGCTCAGGCTGCAGGATATGGTCGAGCACCGAGAGCTTGGACTCTTCCTTGGTCTTGAACGAGCCGGGGTCTTCCAGCACCTCGCCGTCGCGGTTGCCCAGGATGTTGGTCGAGAACCAGCCCTTGACGCCGATCATGCGCGCCTTGAAGCCGGGAGCGAGGATGGTCTTCATCAGCGTCTGCCCGGTCTTGTAGTCCTTGCCGGCGATGGGCGTCTGGTTGCGGCGCGAGAGCTCGAGCATGGCCGGAATGTCGACCGTCAGGTTAGGCGCGCCGTTGGCGAAGGGAACGCGCTCCATCAGGGAAGCGTAGGCGTAGATCATCGAGGGAGCGATGGCCTCGTGACTCTCGCGCAGCGCCTGCTCGAAGCACTTCAGCGACTGGTGTACCTCTCCCGCCTGGGTGTAGCTCTCGGTCGAGCCGCACCAGATGGTGATGAGGCGGTCCGCCCCGGAGCTTTGCTTGAAGTCGCGGATGTCCTGGCGAAGCTGCTCGGCCAGCTCCATTTTGTTCTTGCCGCGCTTGACATTGGGGCCGTCGATCAGCTTGACGTAGTTGTGGTCGAAAACCGCTTTGCGCGGGGTGATCGACTGCAGAAACGGCTTGATCTTCTCCAGCAGCTCGTTCTCCAGCACGCCGGCGTTTTTGGCGGAGGCGTACATGTCGTCCTCGAAGATGTCCCATCCGGTGAAGACCAGGTCGTCCAGGCTGGCGAGGGGGACGAAGTCCTTGATGCGGGGCGAACGGCCCTCGGTGCGCTTGCCCAGGCGTATGGTCGCCATCTGCGTGAGCGAGCCGACAGGGGCAGCGAGGCCGCGGCGAACCGCTTCCACGCCGGCTACGAATGTGGTGGCAACCGCGCCCATGCCGGGGAGCATGATTCCAAGTTTGCCTTTAGGCGAGTTGATGGCCGGCACAGAGGCGGCCGCGGACGGACGAGCATTATTAGGCGACGACATTGTCAGTAGGATTCCTGTTCTAGAGAGTAGAACTATTATCTTCTACCACCAGCCAGTTGGAGGCAAACATTTTGCGTCCTGCGCCGCTGCAGAGCGATTGAAAGGCTGGGTTTGACAGTCGTGCTGCTGCTTTTCGGCCCCGAACGGGGTGTCGGAGGTATCCGTTGGGGACCTTGGCGCCACGTTTGGCGCCAAATTTAACGGGTGCCCCATCCGCGCGCCGCTTTTGCGCGCTAACCTGGGAAATAGCCCCACCCGGGGTCCTCAGTCCCGCAAAGCGGGACCGCCTTTGCCTCTGCTGGGGTGGAGTCAAATCCTGCCGCTGGCGTTCAGCAGGGCCACCACGATTCCCGTCAGCGACTCGCCTGCAATCAAGCCCGAGCTTACCGGAATTACGAAGCGCTCGGCGACTTTGGGAAGCCGGTGTTCGAGGATCAGCGCAATCAGCGCGCCCAGAAACATTGACAGGGAATTGAAGAAGGGAATCACGAAGGCCAGCCCGACTCCGGTGGCGGAAGGAACAAAGCGGGCAAGCTTGGGGAAGGCGCGCTCCACGAGCGGCAGCAGGATGCCAACCGCGCCGCCAATCAGCAGGCCCGCCCGCGCCGTGGGATGAAGCGAATGCACGCCGTTGGACAACAGCCGCGCCACCGCCGCCCACACCTGGGCCGAGGGCGCGGGCCACTCGTCGCTGCCCAGCACGGAAGCGGTGGGCACGATCACATAGAAGGCCGGCACGATGATCAGCACGCCGGCGAAGATTCCCAGGAACTGGGCGATGAACTGCTTGCGCGGGTTGGCGCCCAGCAGGTAGCCGCTCTTCAGGTCGGTGAGCAAATCGGCGGACGCACCAGCGGCTCCGGCGGTCATGCCGGCGGTCATGAGGTTGGTCACCATGTTGGCCGGGGCCAGCCAGCCGAACATCAGTTGCGTGATCTTGCCCATGGCGCCGATCGGGGTGATGTCGGACTCGCCGGTGGCGCGGCAGGCGACCACCGAAAGAAAGAACGTCATCAGCACGGCGATAATGCTCATCCACCATCTGGTGTGGAACGCCCAATAGAGGATCGCTATGCAGCCCAGTCCGGAGAGCACGGTCCCGCTCAGGAACCAGTTGGGCGGAACCTCTATGCGCGCCAGCGGATCGCCTTCCCGCTGAGCGGCTTCTTTGCCAAGCCGGGGTCCCCGGCGAACGCCGTTTTCGCGTTCGCTGGGGTGGAGGAGGATTCCCGCTACGCCGCTGAAGGCTTTGCCGATGGTTCGCCAGTTGAAGGCGAATTGCAGCAGCGCCGAGGTCACCATGATGGCGGCGCCGGTCCAGGTGCTCCAGGCGACAATTTCGCGGTAGCCGATCCGGGCGCCGTTAAGGACGCCGAGCTTGACCATCCAGGGGGCCAGGACGGTGTAGTTGATCACACCGCCGAGCAACATCGACCAGGCGATCTTCCAGCCCATGATGGCGCCGGCGGCGATCATTATGGTGCTCATCTCGAAGGAAATCGTCCACTTCACCAGCGGAATGCCCAGCATCTGCCCGGGGAAGTGCAACATATCCGGGATGCGGAACGGGCGTCCCGCCTCGCGCAGCCAGGTGATCGCCGCCCCCAGCACGCCGGCAATGCCGAGCGAGCGCGCTTTGACCGCCGAATCGCCGCCCTCGGCGTGCAGGCTGCGCAGGGTCTCGGCGGCGGCAATTCCGCTGGGAAACTTTAGCTGCTCGATGTTGATCATCTGGCGCTTCATGGGAATGGCCATGAAAACGCCCAGGGCAGCCAGAAAAACGGTCCAGCCGGCCAGCACCGGCCAGGCGATGTGATGGCCGGTGATCAGCAGGTACGCCGATACGGCGGAAACCATGGTGCCGCCGGTCGAGTATCCGGCCGAGGAGGCCGTCGACTGCATGCAGTTGTTTTCCAGGATGGACATCTCGCCGCCAAACAGCCGCGGGACGGTCTTGCTCAGCGTCTTGTTGATGGAGAACGAAAGAATGCAGGCGGTTATAGCAACGCCCAGCCCCCAGCCGGTCTTGAGGCCGACATAGAGATTGGAAAGCGACATGAAGCCGCCAAGAAAGGCGCCCATGACGACGGCCCGCACCGTCAGTTGCGGCATGGTGTCGCCTTTGTAGACGGTCTGAAACCAGATCAGTTCCGGGTCATCGGCGGCCCTCGCGCCAATTGCCGATGATTGGGAGGTCGGTGTTTGGTTTTCCGTTTCTCGTTTCACGTTTCCCGTTGCCCGAACCTTATGCTACCTGCTGCGCTTGCACACCAGCAAACGCGCAGACGTCCTGAGGTGGTCATACTTTGTCTTGATTTTGAAATTGAGGTATCGCCGGGTGCCCCACCTTC
>JBEKQR010000254.1:0-6644 GCA_049519515.1 Candidatus Korobacteraceae bacterium | reverse complement strand
TCCGCCAGCGCGGAACACGCATCAAGCCGGGGCTGAACGTCGGGCGCGGCAAGGACGACACCCTGTTCGCCAAGGTGGACGGCCGGATAAAGTTCGTGGACCGCGGAAGCATGGGCAAGTTCGTGGCCGTGGAGCCGGTCGAGATCGCCAGCTCGTAATTCCGCGTTCCGCGGGACCTGCCGGTTCCGCGTGTGTTGATTGGCTCACGCGTAGAGCAGTTCATCGCGTATCGCGGTGAACGCGAATTTTCCTGAAAGAGGCCTCGTTTAACGGCGAGGCTTTTTCTTTTATGATGTGGCGGCAAAGAGCTGAGCACGATGTTCGTTGACGAAGCCAGAATCCGGGTAGCCTCGGGCGGGGGCGGCAACGGCTGCATGGCCTTTCGCCGCGAGAAATTTGTGCCGCGCGGCGGTCCCTCGGGCGGCGACGGCGGGCGCGGCGGCGACGTGCTGATGGAATCCAGCGAGAAGCACAACACGCTGATCCACTTCCGCTTCAACCCCGAGTACAAGGCGCAGCGTGGCCGTCATGGCGAAGGCTCCAACAAAACGGGAGCCGAGGGCAAAGATATCGTGCTGAAGGTCCCGGTCGGGACCATCGTCTATGACGACGAGACCGGCGAGCAAGTACACGATTTTTCGGCGGCCAACGAGCGCATAGTGGTGGCGCGCGGCGGCCGTGGAGGCCGCGGCAATGCCCGCTTTGCCACCTCCACTCACCAGGCGCCGCGCGAGTGCGAGCCGGGGCGTCCCGGGGAAGAGCGTGTGCTGCGCCTGGAACTCAAGCTGCTCGCCGATGCCGGCCTGCTCGGCTATCCCAACGTCGGCAAATCGACCCTGATCTCGCGCATTTCGGCCGCCCGGCCCAAGATCGCCGATTATCCGTTCACCACCTTGCAGCCCAACCTCGGGGTAGTGGCGCTCGGCGATGAGGCCAACCCGGTGAGCTATGTGGTGGCCGACGTCCCTGGGCTGATCGAAGGCGCCAGCCACGGCGCGGGCCTGGGGATGCAGTTCCTGCGCCACCTGGAGCGCACCCGCCTGCTGGCCCACCTGATCGACGTTTCCGATGCCAGCGGGCGGCCCGATCCGGTGAAAGACTTCGAGGTCATCATAGGCGAGCTGGAGAGCTTTGGCGCGGGCCTGGAGAGCAAACCGATGATCCTGGTGGCCTCCAAGGCGGACGCTGCCAATCCGGAGAAGCTGGCCCGGTTGAGGCGCTTCGCCAAGCGCAAAAAGCTTTCCTTTTACGAGATCTCGTCCATAACCGGCGCCGGCCTGGAAGAGTTGAAATGGGCGATGGCCAACAAAGTCGAAGAGGTCCGCCGGGCCTGGCAACAGCCGGAGCTGCCCCAGCAAGCGCAAACACGGCGCTCGCCGGGGGACCCCGAGAAACCACCACAGCGGAGACGGAGAACAGCAACAAAAGGAGCTACACCGGAGGCAAAGACATGAGCGCTGGAAGCATGGGAGCCGTCGGCGTAATCGGATTGGGAATCATGGGCTCGGCGATGGCGTCCAACCTGGCGAAGGCGGGCTTCGAGGTGATCGGGACGGACATTCTGCCGGAGGCGCGCGCCGCCTTGAGCAAAGCCGGCGGAAAGCCGGTGGCAAGCTCGGCTGAAGTGGGCAAGGGTTGCCGCCGGATCATCATCTCCGTAGCCTCGGAGGCGGCGCTCAGCCAGGTCTGCGACGAACTCGCCGCCAGTTGCGCCAAGGGCACCATCGTTATGGAGACGGGCACGCTGCCGCTGGCCGCCAAGCAGAAGGCACGCACTCTGCTGGCCGGGAAAGGCGTCACCTTGCTCGATTGCACCTTGTCCGGCACGGGCGCGCAAGCAAGAGTAAAAGACTTGGCCGTCTACGCCAGCGGAGAAGCCGATGCCATCAAGCAGATGGCACCGATCGTCGACGGCTTTGCCCGCGTCTGCTATGACCTGGGCGAGTTCGGCAATGGGACGAAGATGAAGTTTGTCACCAATCTGCTGGTGGCCATCCACAATGTGGCTACGGCGGAGGCGATTCTGTTTGGGATTCGCTCCGGGCTCGATTCCGAGATGGTGCTGAAGGTGATCGGAGACGGGGCCGGCAGCTCGCGCATGCTCCAGGTGCGCGGCCCGGTGATGGCCAGGCGTACGTGGGACCAGCCGGCGGCGACGAACACGCTTTTCCAAAAAGACATGAAGTTGATCGGCGAAGCCTTGCAGGCCGCCCAATGCCCGGCGCCGCTGTTCTCGGCCTGCATACCAATCTATACTGCGGCGATGGCCTCAGGACACGCCGAACACGATCTGGCAGCGGTGTATGAGATTCTGGAACGCATGGCGCGGAGGCCGGAAGGAAAACAGTAGTGCTGGTCTCCTGGCGTGGTCTTTTTCAGGGTATGTTACAGCCGTGTCACGGTAAGCAACTAGCGAAGCGGGGGTGACCATGAACATGCAGTCGAACACTATCTTCATCACCGGCGGCGGATCGGGAATCGGCAAGGGACTGGCGGAAAGCTTTCACCGGCTGGGCAACCGGGTCATCATTGCGGGCCGGAATGAGGCGGCGCTGAAGAGCGTCTGCGCCGCCAATCGCGGAATGAGCTACGCCGTCCTGGACATAACCGATGCGGCCGCCATACGCTCGGTGGCGCAGCGCGTCGTCGCCGATTTTCCCGGTCTCAACTGCGTGATCAACAACGCCGGCATTCAGCGCGTGCATGATTTCTGCGCCGAGGGCGGCCCGGACGACCGCGCCATCGAAGAGGAGATCCAGACCAACCTGCTGGGAGTGGTCCGCCTCTGTAGCGCATTTATCCCCCACCTGCGCATGCGGCCCCAGGCAACGCTGGTCAACGTCTCTTCCGGGCTGGCTTTTGTGCCGATGAGCATCATACCCATTTATTGCGCAACCAAGGCGGCAGTGCATTCTTTCACCGTCTCCTTGCGGCACCAGTTGAAAGGCTCCAGCGTTCAGGTGATCGAGCTGGTGCCGCCGTACGTGGCCACCAATCTGAACCGGGAGGCTGGGCCGCGGCGTCCGGCGGGCAGCGGAGGCAGCCCGATGCCGCTGGATGAATTCATCACCGAGGCGATGAAGGAGCTGAGCACAGCCAGCGAAGAAGCGGCGGTCGGATTCGCCAAGGCAACGCTGGCGGCAAGCTGGGGCGAGGCGGCGCGTGCGATTTCCAACCGTTTGAACCCTTGAGCTGTGCCGGCGGCGAGTCACTTCGCCGACAAGTTTTTTGAAGGGGCATGGCTTCAGCCATGCCGTATTGAGCCGCTAATGATGCGGGCTTTAGCCCCTGAGTATCGATCTTGGAGGGGCTAATAAAGTCCCCTAACCGTCAACAGGCACATCCCTCGCGGGCTGAAGCCCGCTCGGGATATTAATAATAAAGGGCCGCTTACGGCGCGGCTAAAGCCGCGCCCCTTCAAAGCGGGGTTCCCAGCAAGCGCCATGTTCGCGCTTGCCGCGTTGTTCTATCATGGAGCTTCGCTGCCACACTCTGGAAAAGCATTGCCAACCAGTTCATGAACGTTGCTCTTTACGGCGGTACTTTCGATCCGGTGCACCTGGGGCATGTCGCCGTGGCGCGCGCGGCGGCTGAGCGTTTCGCCTTGCGGCGGATTTATTTTGTTCCCGCCGACATCCCCCCGCACAAGCAGGGACAGCCGCTGACCGCCTACTATCACCGTTATGCCATGCTCGCGCTGGCGCTGCAGGGGGAGAAGAACTTCCTGCCTTCGCTCCTGGAAGCGCCGGAGATCATCCGGGCGGAAGGCAAGCTTGCCAGCTACTCGGTGGACACGGTGCGCCGCTTCCGCCAGCGTCTGGGCAAGCGGGACAAATTCTTTTTTCTGATTGGAATCGATGCCTTCCTGGACATCAGCACCTGGCGTGACCCGGTCGAGTTGCTGCGGGAGTGCGAGTTCATCGTCGCCAGCCGCCCCGGCTTCTCGCTGGCCAGCGCTGCCATGGCGCTGCCCAAACAGATGCGGCCGCGGCAGGACATTGCCCGGTTATTCAAGGACCGCCAAGCCAGCGGCCCGCTTCTGCTCTCCGGCGCCAGCATCCACTTTCTGGAAGGAGTTTACGAGCCGGAATCGTCCACCGTGGTGCGCCAGGCGGTGCGCAGAGGGCGCGGCCTGGAGCAACTCGTGGCGCCGCCGGTCGCCGACTACATTCGCAAGATGCGCCTGTACCGGAACGGGACTGAACCCGGGTCGCCAGAGCTGCCCACCTCCTCGCCTCGGCGAAAGGGGCAGGCAGCCGGCAAAGGGCCGCGCTTGGTTGAGGGAAAAAAGCGGCAGCGGCACTAGAGTGTAGCCTGCGGGAAGATGCGCCGGTTGCTCTGTTTTTCGGCGGCGGCCATCAGGCGATTGGCATTGACTGCCGCCGCCGGCCGTTGTACAGATACCAAAACCCACTCCAGCACGCCAAGAACGGGTGTTGCTGGGACCTGGAAATGATGAAAAGAAACGACGTCAGGCAACAAGTTTTGACCGCTCTCTCGGCCGCCAACGCCAAGAAGGCCGAAGAGATCACCATCCTGCAGCTAGGCAAGGAATCCAGCGCTTTCACCGATTACTTCCTTATCTGCAGTGGCGGCAACCCGCGGCAGGTGCAGGCGATAGCCGACGAAATCGACGAGAAGCTCTCGGCGGCGGGACTGGAGCCGAATCACCGCGAAGGATACGAGCAGGCGGAATGGATCCTGCTCGACTATGTCGATTTCGTGGTGCACATTTTCTCCCGCAAATCACGCGGCTTTTACGACCTGGAGCGGCTGTGGAAGTCGGCCAGCCGCGTCACCGAAAGCGATCTCAAGGCCCCCGCACGCGCGCGCCCGCCGGCCAAAAAGAAAACCGCGCCCAAGACGCCGAAAAAGACGGCCAAGCGTGCCGCCGGGCGGACAGGCAAACGCACCCGCTGAAGCGGGCGCCGGCCGGGAGGCCTACTCAGGCCGGTTGTCGGCTTCCGCCCCGTCTTGAGTGGGCAGCGAATGACGTTTCCCATTCGCTGGTTCCCACATCTGCTAAAAACGGCAGATGTGGGGCACGACAGGGGCGCGACAGGAGATTACAGAAAGAGTGAAACTGCGCATCGCCTGGATAGGCAAGACCAAGGACCCAGCGATCGAGGCGCTGAGCGGCGAATATCTGCGGCGCTTGCGCGGGTACATCATGACCGAGAGCGGCGAGTATGCCTCCGAGGAGGCACTGCTGAAGTCCCTGGGAAAAAGCTCGCGGGTACCGCCGGTTCTGGTTGTGCTGGAGCGGCAGGGCAAGCAGCTTGACAGCGAACGTATCGCCGAGCTGATCAGCGATTACCAGGAGGGCGGCACCCAGGAGCTGGTCTTTGCCATTGGCCCGGCTGACGGCTGGACACACGCGGCGCTTACCGCCGCCGACTTCAAGCTCTCTTTCGGGCCCATCACGTTGCCCCATGAACTGGCACGGGTGGTGCTGGCGGAGCAGCTCTACCGGGCGCTCACCATCTTGAAAGGCCATCCGTATCACTGCGGACACTGAAAAGGCGGTTTCGAGTTTCAAGTTTCGAGTTTCCGGTCGAGAGAGCCTGAATGTCTTTGCAGGGCAGTAGAGCCGGGGCGTCTGGTATTCTTTTCTCCGCACTCAAAATTGGAACTGATAGCCCAAAACTAGAAACTTGCAACTTGCAACTGGAAACTGACTTATGAGCTGGTTTAAGCGGCAGGCGTCGGAGCCGGTAGATGCGTCGGGCGAGAAGAAGGTCAAGACCGAAGGCCTCTGGGTAAAGTGCGAGCAGTGCCGGCAGATCATCTGGAAGAAGGAGCTGGAAGAGAACCTGCATGTCTGCCCCAAGTGCAACAAGCATTTCCGCATCGACGCGCGCCACCGCCTGGCGCAGTTGCTGGACGATGGGCGCTATGAGGAGTTCAGCAACAACCTGGTTTCGACCGACCCGCTGAAATTCACCGACCTGAAGCCCTACGCCGGGCGTCTCGAACAGGCCAAGAAAGACACCGGGCTCAGGGATGCGGTCATCAATGCGCGCGGGTTGCTCAAGGGGCGCCGGGTGATCGTGAGCGCCATGGCCTACGGATTTATCGGCGGGAGCATGGGCGCGGTGGTGGGCGAGACCATCACCCGGGCCATCGAGGCGGGCCTCGAGGAGCGTACCCCGGTGATTGCCGTCTCCGCCTCCGGCGGCGCCCGCATGATGGAAGGCGTGGTCAGCCTGATGACGCTGGTGAAGATCTCCGCCGCGCTGGCCAGGCTCGACGACGCCAAGGTTCCCTACATCTCGGTGCTGACCGACCCGACCACCGGCGGCACCACCGCCTCCTTCGCCATGCTCGGCGACCTGAACATCGCCGAGCCGGGAGCGCTGATCGGCTTTGCCGGACCGCGCGTCATCGAGCAGACCATCCGGCAAAAGCTGCCCGAGGGCTTCCAGCGCTCCGAGTTCCTGCTCGAACACGGCATGCTTGACGCCGTGGTGGCGCGCCGCGAGCTGAAAGACTACATCGCCCGCGCTCTCGATTGGATGGCAGTTTAGTTTTTAGTTCTTCGCATTGGTTTTTCGGCCGGGTGCCCCACATCAGCTCCGCCTTCGGCTCCGCAAATGTGGGCCACCCAGACGCAAGGGTGGGTGGGAATCCCGTCCGCGATCTAT
>JBEKQR010000253.1:0-6738 GCA_049519515.1 Candidatus Korobacteraceae bacterium | reverse complement strand
CAGGCTGGGTGGTTCAAACATCATTGCCGGGAGATGAACGCCGGCAACCTTCAGCCGCTCCGCGAACTTGGGGCGGATTCCCGTGGGCATGAACTCTCCGATTACCTCTCCGCTTTCGCGCACGCCCTGTTTCTGGAAAACGAAGATGTCCTGCATGGTCACCATGTCCCTCTCCATGCCGGTGACCTCCGCCAGGCTGACGACCTTGCGCGTGCCGTCGCTGAGGCGGCTGATCTGAATCACCAGATCGATGGCGGCGGCAATCTGCCGGCGGATGGCGCTGCCCGGGAGGTTGACGTTGGACATCCCCACCATGGTTTCCAGCCGGCTGAGAGCATCGCGGGGAGAATTCGAGTGCACGGTTGTCAGCGAGCCCTCATGGCCGGTGTTCATGGCCTGCAACATGTCGAGGGCTTCCTCGCCGCGAACCTCGCCCACGATGATGCGGTCGGGGCGCATGCGCAGTGCGTTGATCATGAGCTGCCGCTGTTGTACGCCGCCCTTGCCCTCGACGTTGGCCGGCCGCGTCTCCAGGCGAACCACGTGCTCCTGCTGGAGCTGCAACTCGGCGGCGTCCTCGATGGTCACAATGCGCTCGCGGTTGGAGATAAAAGAAGACAGAACGTTGAGCAGCGTGGTCTTGCCGGCGCCGGTGCCGCCGGAAATAAGAACATTGATGCGGGCTTTTACGCATCCCTGCAGCAGTTCCAGCATGGGCTGGGTCAGGGTATAGTTCGCCACCAGATCATCGCCGGAAAGCCGTTCCCGCGCAAAGCGGCGTATGGAAAGACAGGGGCCATCGACCGCCAGCGGCGGAATAATGGCATTGACGCGCGAGCCGTCGGCCAGGCGCGCGTCCACCATGGGCGAGGACTCATCCACGCGCCGCCCGATGGCGGATACAATGCGCTCAATGATGCTCAACAGGTGGGCATCATCGCGAAAGTGCACGCCCGTCAGTTCCAGCATGCCCTTGCGCTCGACATAGATCTGGCGGTAGGTGTTGACCAGAATGTCGGAGACGGTGGGATCGGCCAGCAGCGGCTCCAGCGGCCCCAGGCCAAAGACCTCGTCGAGCACTTCCCGCGTCAGCCGTTCCCGTTCCTGCAGGTTCATCGGGGTGGACTCGCCGATCACGATGGCGTCCAGGATGGGGCCAACCTCGCGGCGAACGTCTTCCCGCTTGATTTCGTTGAGGCGGTCCAGGTTGAGCTTCTGGATCAGTTTGCGATGAACCGCGGACTTAACCGCGTTGAAATCGACCCTTGTGCTGGGGGTGTCAATCAGCGACATTTATGCCACCTTTCCAGAAAACGAGAAAATTCCGGTGAAAGAGCCCTTCTTGGATATCGGGTGCACTTCGACTCCGGCCAGGTGGGCCGCGAGTTGACGATAGCGGTTGGTAAGCGCGTCACTGCGGCCGTCCACGAACGGAACGCCATGATTTACGGCCGCGCTGACCTTGCGAAAATCGTTAGGCAGACACATGAAGACGGAACGGTTGAGGTCCTTCTGAATGGTCCGCAACGCCTCCTCGTCGCCCTTGTGCCAGCGGTTAATGACGATGTGGGTCCGGTCCTGGTCAATGCCCAAGCCCTTCAAGGCCGCCAGGCGGCGCTCCAGGGTCCAGAGCGCCGGCACATGCGCTTCCGCCACCACCAGGATCATGGTGGCCGTACGCAACACGGCGCTCCACTCCGACGAGAATTGCGTGCCGATGTCGGCCAGCACGATGTCAAAACTGTTCTGGGCGACGTTCACCACACGATCCAGAGGAGAGATCGGTATGGCATCCCATTCCTCCGGCTGCATGGCTCCGCCCAGGATTTCCAAGTTCGTCTTATGGCGCGTCAGCAGCCCGGAAAAGAAGTGGCTGTCGAGACGCTCCATATTCATGACCGCGTCGCGAATGCCGAAACTCGGATTCAGATCCAGCTGCAGGTGAACGTTTCCGAGCGGGCGCGCCAGGTCCAGCAAGACCACGCGCCGGTGCGCCAGGGAGGCGAGCTGAGCGCCTAAGTTCACCGCCATGGTGGTGGCGCCAACGCCGCCCTTGGCGCCCATAATGGCTACGAATTTGTTCTTGGACGTCCGCTGCCGGCTGCCTATCTCGCGAACCAGACGCGAGAGCATTTCCTTCAGCGCGCTCAGCACGATCGGCTTGGGCAAAAAATCCTGCACCCCGGCGCGCATCGCCTCCAGCAGGAGCTGATGGCTCGGCGGCGAGGAAGCCGAACAAGCCACCATCCTTATCCCCGGACTGAGGCGCCGGAGTTGGGTGCCGAACGCAAAACATGGCCCCGGATCCCGTGACAGGTCCAGGAAAACAACATCAGGCAGCATCTCGGCCGATTCCGGAACCTTGTCGCCGGGGACCGTCCACTGCCTGATCGATTTCACTAGACCGGTTTGTTCCAGGCTGGCGTGTAATTGTGCCGAACTGGTCGCGTCGCCACTTGCTATTGCCGCTGCTAGCATTGCCGATTACCTGCTCCCTTAGGGTCGATTCATTTCGAGCGTGCCATTGCTACTTCTTGGCCTGCGGCTTGGTTTTTTCCGGAACGGCTGGCGGCAGGAACGGCACAGGAAATACCGGTCCCTTGGGCGCATTTGCGGCCGCAACCGGCTGCACGATGCGCGGGGTTACGACCACCAGCAGCTCGCTCTTGCTCTTTTGTATGGAACGGCTCTGGAACAGTTTCCCTAGGATCGGAATGTTACCGATGCCGGGCACCTTCTCCAGCGTCTGCGTCACGCGGTTGTCTATCAGGCCGGCGATGGCAAAACTCTGTCCGTCGGCCAGATCCTTCTCGGACTTTACCCGCCGCGTGGAAAGAGCCGGGATAACGAAGCCTTGCAGGGTAAGCGCATTGGAAAAGTCCAACGAGCTGACCTCCGGCTGAACCTTCAAATGAATGAGTCCGTCCGCGGTAAGCGTCGGCGTAAAGGTCAAACG
The DNA here is from genome assembly GCA_049519515.1 of Candidatus Korobacteraceae bacterium. Classification (GTDB taxonomy): domain Bacteria; phylum Acidobacteriota; class Terriglobia; order Terriglobales; family Acidobacteriaceae; genus CAWBRT01. Next base: position 3,782 of record JBEKQR010000253.1, on the reverse strand, counting down.
CACGCCGAATTCCTTGAACTGGATGGTGATTCCGTAGGTGCCGCCGGCTGCCGACTGAAGAACGGGGAAGGGGAATTCGCCGCCGGCCAGGAAGGTAGCTTCCTTGCCCGAGGCGGTCAGCAGGTTCGGTTCCGCCAGAATCTGCAGGACGTTGTTCTCCTGCAAGGCCTGGATGGCGGCCGCCAGGTTGATATCCGGGCGGTAGATAAAGATGTTGAGAAGGTTGCTAAGCCCTATCGCGCTCGTGCTTGAAATTCCGTTCTGCTGGTTCGCGAGTTGGGGAGGCGCGTACTGCTGTGTCGAAATCGTGCCTACGTTCTTGGCCCCGGGAAGACTCAAAAGATTGAACCCGAACTGGCTCAAGGCGGTGCGGTCCACTTCGGCGAAACGCACTTGCAGCAAGATCTGCCCCTCGGGAGCCACCGGGCCTTGCAGGAAGCTGGTGACCTTGGGGTTGACGCTCTTCGCCAGCTCAATAATCTTGTCGGCCACGTTGGCGGACGAGACTCGCCCGGACAACACCACGTCGTCCCTGACAGCCTCCACCTTCACCGCTTCGGCCGGGTAGAGGGCGTGAATCTTCTGGCTTAGCCCCAGAATGTCGGCATCCACCAGGAGCTCAAAGGCCTGGCTCTGGTCGTTCTCGTCCCACATGAGGAGCGAAACGCCTCCGGGAGCCTTGCCGTTGACCATGACCTGGGTGGGGCTGATTACGATTGCTTCAGCAATGGCGGGATCGGCGAGAGACACTCGCTTGATCCGGGTGGGCGACATGACTACCAGCGAGCGCCCCACCAGCAGGTGCAGGGTCTGCGCCTCTGTCTCCTGGGGCTGTTCATTCGTCTTCGGCTGCGGGTCTGCTTGCGATTCCCGCGCTGCGACCGGCTTGAGACTGGCGGCAGATGCCTGCTGCTCGGCGGCGCCCAGCGTCGACCCCAGCAACAAACCGAGAATGGCAGGCCCGAGCCACATCAGGTGAAGTTTTCTGTATCGTTCTTGCATTTATTTCCTCAGTGAAGTTCTCACCGCTTAGAAGTTCTTGTTCTCACGCTTGGCGCCAGCGATGACCTCGACTGTGTAAGGCGGGGGTGGAGCACTGTGTACCGAACTAACCTCCCGGGGAGGAGCGCCCCCGTTGAACAAGGAGACCTCTAGGACCGGTGGCGGAGTGGCTAGTTTGCTGTCGATGGTGTTACGCAGCGCCAGTTGGATCTTTCCCTGGGTGCTGGCCATGGTCAGCTTGGCCGCATCCGTCGGCGCGACCAGCAAGGTAATGACCGGGACGGTCTGCGGTTTTCCTTCACGGTCCTGCTCAATCTTCTGCCCGGCGGCCAGGACGCGGACATTCTCGAGAATGGTTCGGGTGACGTCACCGTTATTGCTGTTAAGTATCCGGCCGGTCACGAGCACGTCAACCATCGTGCCCGGGATGACGAACCCGGCTACACCGATGACGTCGTTCACGGCGACGGAAAGGGCCCGCATGCCTTCGGGGATGGTGGCCGGCAGTCCTGCCCCGGCTTCCCGCGGCGCCAGCTTGGTCTCGATGATGGGCTCGTTGGCCGCCACCGGCGTGATCAGGGCGCGACTAGAGCAGTCTTCGATGCGGGTAAACATGCCGGCCACGGGGGCGCTGCTGGGCCAGGGTATGAGCCGGAGGTTGTTGGCGCCCACCCGGGTGCCGAGTTGAAGCGGCGCGGCCGCCACCACGATCTGTTCCATGGTGACGGGCTTGGGTGCCACGGCCGCCTGCTTGAATTGGCGATACACGAACATGCTCATCAATGCCGCGATCACAACAGCGGCCATTAATCCAACGAACAGTCGACTCCGGTTCATGAGACCATCTCCTTGGCGCCAGCGGGGCTTCCGGTAACTGCCGCTATCGCGCTTGCTGGGTTAAAAGTTTCAGAGGGGCCACTGGATGGCGCAACAAATCAGCACCGCTATCGCAGTTGCCACCCCGAAGGGCAACTTCAAAAGCTTGGGGTTATCAAGTGAAATCCGCGGGTGCGGCCGCAATCCGAACGAGAACCAGCCGCGGACAAGCACCCACATATTGCGCAGGGTTTCCATCGTCCGGCCGAGCCGGAACAGATGCACAAAGGCCATCAGCCCCGATACAAGAATGCTGACGAACAGCGCCAACAGAAACCACACGGGACCCAGCAACGCGCCTACCGCCGCCATCAACTTCCAGTCGCCGGCTCCCAGTCCTCGCAGCAGTACGAAAGGAAGCAGCAACAGCAGCGCCAGTCCCATTCCCTCCAGCGACGCCTTGGCCCCCGCCCAGCCCGCGAAAATGCAGTTGGTGCCCACGCCCAGTACCGCCGCCGGCACCGTAAGCCAGTTGGGGACCCGGCGCGTTCGCCAGTCCATCCACGCCGCCAGCAGGGTAACCCCTATCGCGTAGCTCCAGATTGTTTGCGCCGCGTTCATCCGCTGTCGGACTCCTGTTTACGAGTTGGTATTTCTTTCCGAGGCCGCTTTTGGCTGGTTTGCCGCAAGCATTGGCCTCGCCATGTCAAGGGCGGAATCGCCAGGCGAGTTTTGCCGGACGGTTACCGCCTGCGGAGGAGAGGTGAGGCCGCCAGAAGTCTTCCGCCTCAAAGCGGCCTTAATCTTCAGGCCTCTCGCAGCCACAGGCGAACTAGGTGGCCAGTTGGGTGTTGGCGTTGGAGAAGATTGCGTTGACGGTTGTCCCGAGCTTTTGGACTGCCCCCACCGCAACCAGGGCGAGCAGAACCAGCAGCAGGGCGTATTCGGTCAGATCCTGACCTTCTTCTTCCTTCCAGAGTCTAGTCAAAAAAGTCTTCATCTTTGTCCTCTCAAGAATGTGAGCTGAGCGGCATGAACGCGTCCGCTGCCCGGCCTTGTGTAAGCATTTGAGCCGCCACTCTGCCCTGAGCCGCCTCCTGGACCCTAACTGCTTGTGCAGTACAGAGTTGCCGGATCGAACGGTAGTAAAGCGATGAACCTGATGGCAGCCAATGAAGAAAGCGTGACGGATTGGTTACACGTGCGAGATCCCGCCAATTTGGTTTGGTGACACCCAAAGATGTGCGCGTCCCAAGGCCCTCGCGTACTCACGCCTGGGTATGCAAAGGAATAATGCAGTCTGGCTTCTGAGGAATCCATTCGCCTTGAACGTGGGGTTGCGTCTGGCGGCCAAGCGGCTGGTGCTGGCGGGTGGGCGATTTTACCGCTTCGTCGCGGCGCCAGAACTGTCAACAATCTGAAGGAACGGGGCGCCAGGCCGGCACGCGGCGAGCGGCCACCATGCAGGGCCAGCGCTTGGAGACAGCTTGAACTCCAATAACGAAGGGAACGGCCGCGATAAGATCGATTACATAATGCTCGCCGCCTAACACGGTTCCAAGCGCGGTCAAGATGGTAAAACAGCACATGATTGCGCGCAGCCAATTTGACCTGGCATTGATCAGCAGCAGCAGCGCCCATGAAAAATGAAGCGAGGGGAAGCAGTTGCGAGCGTAGAGTGTACTGACACTCACCAGGCCGGAACCGTGTATTTCCGCCCAGGGGAAGCCCGGAAACGCGTACTGCGGCCCGCAAGCGGGCACCAGCATGTAAAAAAAATATCCGCTGACGGCGGCGATCACCACCGCCCGGCGCATGATCAGTGATTTTTCAGCGGTCCACGCGATTGCCAGCATCAGCGGGATACTGCCGTAGACAACCTGGAGCGGCCGCCAAACCCACGGCGTGCTCCAGGCGTATCTGGCCAGCGGCACCAGGTCGATCCCCATGGAGCGGTCGGCAAG